>JAFTPW010000034.1:0-5989 GCA_017463075.1 Clostridia bacterium | reverse complement strand
GGCATACGCCATCGAATACGACTGCGTCAACCCGCTCGAACTGCGCGGCACGCTGGAATTCAAGAAAATCCGCGGGCTGTACGGTGCGGGACAGTTCAACGGCACATCCGGGTACGAAGAAGCTGCCGCACAGGGACTTCTCGCAGGAATGAACGCGACGTTGTATCTCCGCGGCATGGAGCAGATCATTCTGCCGAGACATTCTTCGTACATCGGCACGCTGATTGATGACCTCGTAACCAAGGGAACGAACGAGCCGTACCGCATCATGACCGGACGGAGTGAATACCGCATCCTCATCCGGCAGGACAACGCGGAGGAACGGCTCTCGCAGTACGGGCATTACGCAGGACTCCTCTCCGACGAGCGGTATGCCGAAACGGTCGCACGGACGCAGGCGGTACAGGACGAAATTGAGAGACTGCGCCACGTGAACCTCGGTCCGAACTCCGGAATCAACCGTCTGCTGGAGGAAAAAGGCTCGACACCGATCTCATCCGGCACGACGCTGTGCGATATCATCCGCAGACCGGGGCTCGACTACGACTGCACGGCGGAATTTGACCCGATGCGCCCCGAGCTGCCGAGAAAACTGCGCGAACGCGTCTGGACGGAGATCAAATACGAGGGCTATATCAAACATCAGCTCGAGGAAGTCGCGCGCCAGCATAAATCCGAAACGACCCGGCTCCCGGACGACGTGGACTACATGACCGTGAAGGGACTGCGCACCGAGGCGGCACAGAAGCTGAATCAGGTGAAACCCGCAACCGTCGGTCAGGCAGCGCGCATCTCCGGCGTCAATCCCGCGGACGTCTCGGTGCTCCTGATCTGGATGCAGATGAGACGCTGACGCAGTGAAGTGAGAAGAGCGAAATCCATCCAACCTCGTCACCCATGAGGCACTGACATGCGGTTTCGTAGGGGCGACCATTGGTCGTCCGCGAACAATTTTCGACCGGCTGCATGTCTGTGTATTTTACAAAAAACATACAACCGTAAATTTCATAAACTACACCACAACACCACAAAGGACAACCACATCATGCTTATTTCCGATAAAATCCGCGCACTAGCGAAAACCGCCGAACATGACATGCGCGATATTTTCGCTGACATCGACGAAATTTCCCGGTTCAATACCGAACACGTCCTCGACTGCTTCCGTGAATGCGAGGTTTCCGAATCCCTGTTCGCGCCGTCGACCGGCTACGGCTACGGTGACAGAGGCCGCGACATGATCGACACCCTCGCCGCGAAAATTTTCAGAGCCCCTGCCGGCTTCATGCGCACTTCCCTTCTCTCCGGTACCCACACCATCACCGTTGCGCTTTTCGGCGTGCTCCGTCCGGGCGACATTCTTTATTCCGTGACCGGCACACCGTACGATACCCTCCTCGACGTCATCGGCATCGGTACCTCTCCCGCGGGCGAAGGCTCCCTCATCGACTGGGGCGTGCGCTTTGAGAAAACTGAGATGACCGACGACAAATCCATGCCCATCGACCTTCCCGCAATCCGCGCGTTCCTTGAAGAGCACAGGGAAGAGGTCAAGGTCGTGTACCTCCAGCGTTCCAAGGGCTATGCTGACCGTCCCACGCTCACGTCCCATCAGATCAAGGCGACCGCGGATTTCGTCAAGCGCACCGCGAAGGAGCTGGGAATCCGTAAGCCCATCGTCATGGTCGACAACTGCTACGGCGAGTTTACCGAAATTTCCGAGCCCACGTGGGTCATCGAAGACGGTGAGAGCGCGGCGGACATCATCATCGGCTCGCTCATCAAGAATCCCGGCGGCGGCATGGCGGACATCGGCGGCTACATCGTCGGGGATGAGGAAGCGGTGCGTCAGTGCGGCAACCGGCTCACTTCTCCCGGGGTTGGTCTGGACGTCGGCGCATCCCTCGGTCAGAACCGCAACCTCATCAAGGGTCTGTTCTACGCACCGCACACCACGGCACAGGCGATGAAAACCGCACATCTGGCGGCGTACATGTTCGAGGAGCTGGGGCTCAAAGTAAGTCCCCGCTGGAACGAGAGACGGAGTGACATTGTACAGGCGGTCGAATGCGGCACCGGCGACGGTCTTGTGGCGTTCTGCCGAGGAATCCAGTCCGCGTCCCCCATCGATGCACACGTGGTGCCCTATCCGTGGGAAATGCCCGGCTACGCGGATCCCGTCATCATGGCGGCAGGCGCATTCACCGGCGGCGCATCCATTGAACTGTCCGCGGACGGTCCCATGCGCGCACCGTACACGGCATTCATGCAGGGCGGCCTGACCTATGAAAGTGCCAGACTTGCCGTAATGCGTGCGGCAAACGAGATCGCGGACGGGATGAATAAGTGATCTTCTGCTGATGCTGACGAAAGGTGAAAAAAGATGCTGGAAGAATTGGGTATAAGTTTTGGTACAGCCATTGTAGTTCTGATTGCCTTATATTTTATCATTAAATGGGGTGTTAAGAACGGGATCAAAGAAGCATATAGGGATATTACCGGAAAAGAACCCCGCCAATAGAGCAGCAGAAAAAAGGATGCAGACTGTACGGACAACCTGCATCCTTTTGCGTTTCATGCACAAAATCCAACCGAAGATTAAACCCATGCAAATCCCGCGTCTGTTTACTTCCGGCAGGGTCTGTGGTATCATATAGGCACAGGTTAACCGAGTACAACAAACAAACCGCCGTGAATCCGGATCAGCGGCAGAGGAAAGGAATTATCATGGCATTTGCAAACGTAATCAAAACCCTCCGCAGAAACGCGGACATGACGCAGGAAGAGCTGGCGGAAGCTCTCGGAATCACATCGCAGGCTATCTCCCGCTGGGAAACGGGCGCGGCGACACCGGATGTACCTACCATTCTCAAGCTGGCGTATCTGTTCGGGGTGACGACCGATCATCTTCTGGAAGCCGACACCGGACGCGCGGAAGCGGAAATCGAAGCGTGCTTTACGGAGTGTGACACCCTCATCCGTGACGGAAAAACCGCCGACGCCGTGAATCTGTACCGCGATACCCTCGAAAAATACCCGAAAAACCTCAAAGTCATGCAGAAGCTGGGCGACGCGCTGTGCTCCCTTGCCTACACCACTGCAAACGAACGCCGGAAAAAGCAGCTTTACACCGAAGCGTTCGCGCATTATGAGTATGTTCTGCCCCGCACTGCTGATCCTGCGGCGAAAATCCATCTGGTGAACACGCTGTTTTACAACTACCGTCAGGCGGGAGAAAACGACAAGGCGAAGGAGATGGTCGATCTTCTCACAAATTCCCCGGATGAGCGTCAGAATCTCCTGATCGAGCTCGCGGACGGGGAGGAAAAGCTCCGCATGATGCAGGAAAGAGCGCACTATTACTTCACGAAGCTGAACTGGGCGGTGTATTCGATTGCGGCTGAGGACTGCTTCACACCGCAGGAAAACGCCGCACTGCTGGAAACCATGGAATCCGCCGCCGATGCCCTGTTCCCGGACGACGCACCGAATCTGCGTTCCTCGGAATTCCTGCACTGCGCATGGCAGCTGTCCGTGAATTACGCCATCGCAGGGGATGCGGAAAAAGCACTGCACTGGCTCGGACGTACCGCGGACATGGCAGCCGCAGAAGAAGCATACACGACGGAGACGGAAGTGAAGCTGAACTCCCCGGTATTCCGCGGATTTGCGCTGACGAAGAAGCCCCACGGATGGGGAGCTGCATGGGTTCTCGATATCATGAACGACTGGTACTTCGACAGCATCCGCGAAGATTCCCGGTTTGCTGAAATCAGAGCGAAGCTGGAGTCGGCGAAAAATGCATAAAAACAAGGCAGGTATTCCCATTTTCACGGGATGCCTGCCGTTTTTTCGTTATTTCTGGATTCTGTACCGCACGGTGCGGTGAGGTTTTTCGGGATCGGGCGTCTTCTGGCTGACGATGACTTCGCGGATGACGCGTTTTGAAACCTTGCAGATGACTTCATAATTGATCGTGCCGGCGAGCTTTGCCAGTTCCCGCACCATGGTGCCGTCGTCTCCGCCGAAAAGGGTGACTGCGTCTCCGATGCGGATGGGTTCCGGTGCGTCGGTGACATCCACCATGAACTGGTCCATGCAGATTCTGCCGACCTGTTTGTACAGTCTGCCGCCGATCTTCACGCCGCATCCGCTGTACGCGCGCTCAAATCCGTCCGCGTATCCTGCGGCAACGGTAGCGAGCGTCATATCGTGATCGGCAGTGAACGTGGCACCGTAGCTGACCTTGTCACCGGCGCGGATTTTGTGCACATGGGTCACGGACGAATCGAACTGCATCGCAGGGGTGAATCCGGTGTCGACCGCGCCGTTGGGCATGAGGCCGTAGATGATGATTCCCGCACGCACGGCGTCGAAGTAGGCATCCGGGCATCCGAGAATTGCGGCGGAGTTTGCGGCATGCTTCAGCCCGACGTCGATTCCGGCGTTCTCCAGTGCCGCGACGGTGTTCCGATAGCGCTCGAGCTGCATTTTCGTATATCCGTCCGTGCCGGGGACGATGTTTCCGTCGAGGGTTTCGTCGTCGGCGCATGTGAAGTGGGTGAAGATACCGGTGATCGAGAGATTTTCGTCGTCGCTTATGGTTTTGATCTGGGCAACGGTTTCGGCAAGGCGTTCGGGATCCGCCGCAAAACCGACGCGGTTCATGCCGGTATCGAGCTTGATGTGGATTTTGAGCGGTTTGCGGTCCGCCATGCGGGTATAGTTAGAGTTATAGTAATCGGAAATGGCGGCGGAGAGTTCCTTTGCGTTATCGAGGGAGATCATGGCGCAGGTGATATCGTCCCCGATCATTTCGATGACGTTTTCCGGCATGATATGTCCGAGGATGAGGATATCGGGATGCCGCCCATTTGCGGATTCGATACCGCGCAGTTCTTCCGCCTCTTCCTCGGAGGAAACGGCGAAAAAGTCGCATCCCGCGTCCCCGAGAGCACCGGCGGCAGTGGAGATCCCATGCCCGTACGCATCGGCCTTCACGACGCAGATGACGCGCGGAGCGGAATCCCGACCGAGTTTTGCGCAGTTTTCGCGGATGCGGTTTTGTATTTCGTTGTAGTTCTGCGCGAACGCGTCGCGGAAGATATACGCGGTGTTTTTATGTTTCATATGTACCTTGGAGATTTTTTGGATTGGAGTTTGGCTTACAGCCGGGAGTTGGTCCGAAAGCGTTAGGGATCTATATGGTAGAAAAGCTCCGCTTTTCAATTGGATTTGTACGCCTGCGCGGCGGGCGCGAGAACCCTCCGTTGCCGGGCTCTCGATTCGGCAACCAGGAGTGCCTGGACCCAATGCCTCCGGCGGGCAGGGAGTTTTGACAATGTGCAGCTTTGAGCGTACGCGAACATATCTTATTTTTCGGGACACTTGATTCCCGCGGTAAACACAGCCTGCGGCGCGGTTTGGTTTTACGTTGTTTCTGTTGACGGAACGTTCGCAAAAACGTAGGGTTGGGGCTTGCCCCCGACCGCCGAATAATTTATGCCGCACCTCCGGCGATGACGCATAACTTTCGCAAAAAACGTAGGGGCTGGTCTTGCGCGCGCCCGTCGAAAAATTCAAACCGCACCTCCGGCGATGAACCCGCGGCGCAAACTTACGTCTATGCACAGACATCCGCCCCATTCATTCGGCATTCTGCGTTCCCATCTGCCACCCTTCCACTTCAACCGCAACTTCCCCTGTATCCACCGCCACCGGCTTCATGGTTTCATCCAGCGTGACTGTGCCGGCTCCGGTGTCAATTACGGTACAGGTTCCGTCGGCGGATTTTACGGGGGTGCCGGGGGTGGAGAGGGCGTCGAAAATTACGGTGAGTCCCTGTGCGGCGTCCGGGGAGAGCGGAATTACGGTGTCTCCCATGACGGCGGAGGTGACAGTTTCGGTGCATGTGACCGTGAATCCGGCGAGGCGGGCTGGTTCGGTGACGGTGAGGGTGGTATTCCCCGTTTCGTCCCGTTGACAGGCG
>JAFTPW010000342.1:0-12290 GCA_017463075.1 Clostridia bacterium | reverse complement strand
GATATCGTCGACGAAATGGCGAAGGTGCGTCCGGATAAGCTCGCGATGGTCTACGTTGCGAACGACGGCGTCACCGACAAGTTCATCACCTACAAGCAGGTTTCCCGTGCATCCTCCCAGTGCGCGAATTACTTCAAGTCCCTCGGCATCAGAAAGGGCGACCGCGTCATGCTCGTTCTCAAGCGTCACTACCAGTACTGGTATGCGATGCTCGGTCTGAACAAGCTGGGTGCCATTGCCATTCCCGCGCCCAATCAGCTCGTTCAGCATGACTTTGAATACCGCTTCAATGCGGCTGGCATCACGGCAATCCTCTGCACCGCTGACGGCGAAACCGCGGATCATGTTGACCGTGCCGCCGCAAACTGCGAGTGCCTCAAGACCAGAATCCTCGTCAACGCACCCGGCTCCGATGTCAAGCGCGACGGCTGGCACGACTTCAACGAGGAATTCGAGCTGTTCTCCGGCAAATTCGAACGGAACGAACAGAGCCCCTGCGGCAGCGATCCTCTGCTCATGTTCTTCACCTCCGGCACGACCGGCTACCCGAAGATCGCACAGCATAACCATAAATACCCGCTCGGTCACTTCCATACCGCGAAGTACTGGCACTGCGTGGACTCCTCCGATACCGGTCTGCACTTCACGATCTCCGATACCGGCTGGGCAAAATCCATGTGGGGCAAGCTCTACGGTCAGTGGCTGAGTGAAGCAACCACGTTCGTTTACGACTTCGACCGCTTTGATGCATCGAAGATCATGCCCATGTTCAAGAAATACGGCATCACGACCTTCTGCGCACCGCCGACCATGTACCGCATGCTCATCAAGGAGGATCTCACCAAGTACGATTTCTCCACTCTCACGCACGCATCCACGGCAGGCGAGGCACTCAACCCCGAGGTTTACCGCCAGTTCGAAGCCGCAACCGGACTCCAGATCATGGAAGGCTTCGGTCAGACGGAAACCACCTGCATGATCGGAAACCTCGTCGGCGCACCGCATAAGCTCGGCTCCATGGGTCAGCCCTGCCCGATTTATGACATTCACCTGCTCACTCCCGAAGGAGAAGAAGCCGCTGACGGTGAAAACGGCGAAATCTGTATCCGCACAGCCGACGGCGCACCCTGCGGTCTGTTCATGGGATACTACGGCGACGCGGAAAAGACGGCAGAAGCATGGCACGACGGATTCTACCACACCGGCGACCTCGCATGGCGCGATGAAGACGGATTCCTCTGGTATGTGGGCCGAATCGACGACGTCATCAAGTCCTCCGGATACCGCATCGGTCCCTTCGAGATCGAAAACGTTATCATGGAACTGCCCTACGTCCTCGAATGCGGCGTATCCGCAGAACCGGATGAAGTGCGCGGTCAGGTTGTCAAGGCTTCGATTGTCCTCACTGCGGGCACCGAAGGCACGGACGAGCTGAAGAAGGAAATCCAGAACTACGTCAAGAAGAATACCGCACCCTACAAGTACCCGAGAATCGTCGTATTCCGGGACGAACTGCCGAAAACTACCTCCGGCAAGATCATCAGAAGCAAGCTGTAAGCAAAACGAAAGCACCGTTCTCCCGAATTCATGGGATTGCGGTGCTTTTTTGTGTCGTTTTCGTAAAAATCAGCGCACTGTTTACAGTGCAGCGGAAGGTCGTGGGACAGAGTTCGAATTACAGCTGCAAGAACGCCGGTATGCCTGTGGGTGCTTACCCACCGCCGGTATGCCCGCGGGGGCGTCCCCGATTACCTGCCACCGAAGTTGACGCCGTATTGGATCATTTTGCCGTCGGGACCTTCGATTGCGTAGTAGAGGACGTCGCCGTCGTTGTTGATGCGGATGGAGTCGAGCTTTACATACGCGACGTTCTGCACGGTGCCGTCCGGGAAGATGAACAGGAGCCGGTAGTCATCCACGGTTGTTCCGTACATGCGTCTGCCGTAGAGGATTGTGCAGCGGGCAGTCTCGTATTCGTACAGGATTTCCGCACCCTGCTTCGCATCACGGATGGCGGCGTCGTAGTTTTCGCTTGTCACGATCTGACCGGGCGTGTCGTCCGAGGGCGTTTCCCCGAGATTGCCGAGGCTTTCTTCGACGGGCGGCGTGGTCAGCTCTTCCGCATTGGCGGCGAGATATCCGAGGGATTCCATGCCGTAGGCGTCAAGGGTGTCCGCATCCACTCTGCCGCAGAGGAAACGCACGCTTGAGACGGCATCGGGATCCACATACCGGTCGAAGTAGAAGGCGTAGGTGGTGTAGTCCCCGTGATCGGCGTACCACATTTCGTTCACGGGAATGCGTGTGTCGTCGATCCAGATTTTGAAGAGGGAGTTGATCGCGGCGTAAACGTCGTTTCTCTCACGCACGGACGAGCCGTTGTATCCGCGTGCCGCATCGTTGAGCCAGCCGCGCACGATTCCGAGAGCTTCATAGCCCGATCCCGTGTACAGGCGGAAGGAAATGTTGTCGTTTTCGAGAATCACGGAGTTCAGAAGATCCATCGAGTAGGACGCGTTCAGGTACGATTCGCCCGCCGCAATGGAGAAGTCCCCTGCTGCACCCGTGATGCCGGAGAACGCCTTTTTGTCGGTCGATCCGCCGTAGAGGGTGAGGGATGAGAGAACATCGGGAGCGTCGGCTGAACCGGTGGTCGTTCCGGTCGATGTGCTGTCTGACGGAATCGTGACTGCCGGGGTTTCGGGCAGCCTGTCGCCGTCGTTTGCGTTCAGATCCACACGCTTCGATGCATCGATCATGCGCATGACGATGGCGGAGATTTCACTGCGCTTCACCTGAGCCTCGGGTTTCACGGAGCCTGCGCCGTCGCCGGTGAGAATGCCCCAGCGGTAGAGACGGTAGACTGAGCCGGAGTACCACGCATTCACGTCCACGTCGGTGAGCTGACCGAACGCGATGGGGTTGACTTCGGGTGCTTCGGTGCCGGAGGAAATCATGGTGCGGGAGAAGAGCACTGCCACCTGACCGCGGGTTGCGGGTGCGTTGTAGTCGTCGTAGACTTCGGTGACGATGCCGTTTTCGGTCGCATAGGAGACGTAGGGATCGTACCAGTTCCCGCCGGAGGACGCGAGATCGGTCACACTGCCGTCGCGGAGCATCTGATGACAGCAGACGGCGAGCTTGATGGTTTCGGCGATGGTGAGGGTGCCGTCGGGCTTGAACTGGGTGTCGGATTTGCCGTTAATCAGTCCGCTGGCGTACGCGTCGGCGATGTCGTTGTAGTACCATGCACCTGACGCCACGTCGGTGAACTGACCGGTGTAAGTCCGTGCGGCAGAAACGGGGAGCGCAAGAAGCACCGCCGCCAGAATTGCTGCCGTACGTCTGAGAACAGATTTGGTCATACAGGATTCCTTTTCAAATAATATACAAGTTTCGTCTTATTTCAGCTTGAGAATGCCGAGCAGACCGCGCTTGAGAAGCTGACCGCCGGCGGAAATGATCTGCGTCTCGATCTTGGACAGAATCCGGTCGGTGCGCTTTTTCTTTTCCTTGGCTTCCTTTTCTTCCTGCTTTTTCTTTTCGGCTTCTTCCTTTTCACGTTCCTTTTCGAGACGTGCGGCTTCTTTTTCGGCGGCTTTCTTGCGTTCTTCCTCTTCCTTCGCCTTTGCCGCTTCCCATTCCGCCTTTTCCTTCTCGAGCGCTGCACGTTCCGCCGCGAGTTTGTCCGCTTCAGCCTTTGCCGCGGCTTCTTCCTCGAGGATTTCGTACGCGCTTTCGTTATCCACAGGGGTGTCGTACTTTCTGCCGATTTCGGAGTCACGCATCAGGACGCGCTTGGTTTCCTCAGCACACGGCGCCATGAGGGATTCGGGGCAGATGATGGCGGTTTTCTGCACGATCTGGGGGATGCCTTCTTCGTCAAGGAACGACGTAAGCGCCTCACCGGTACCGAGCATCATGATGACGTCCTCGGTGTCGAAGTCGGGATTGGGACGGAAGGTCTTTGCCGCGGTGCGCACTGCCTTCTGCTCGGCGGGCGTATAGGCACGGAGCGCATGCTGAACGCGGTTGGAGAGCTGATCGTGGACGGCGTCGGGGATATCGTACGGGGACTGGGTGACGAAATAGATGCCCACGCCCTTGGAGCGGATGAGCTTGACGACCTGCTCGATCTTCTGCACGAGAGCCTTCGGTGCGTCGTCAAAGAGGAGGTGCGCTTCATCGAAGAAGAAGACCATCTTCGGTTTGTCCGCGTCGCCCACTTCGGGGAGGTTTTCAAACAGCTCCGCCATCATCCACAGGAGGAATGCGGCGTAGAGCTGGGGATACTTGATGGTTTCGACGGCGTGAAGGATATTAATCATGCCGCGTCCGTCGGAATCGGTGCGGATCCAGTCCATGATATTGAGCATCGGCTCGCCGAAAAACTGTTCTGCGCCTTCGTCCTCGAGCGGGATGAGTGCACGGTTGATGGCACCGATGGACTGCGCCGCCATATTGCCGTATTCGAGGGAGTACTGCGCGCGGTTATCGGAGACATGCTTAATCATGGCGCGGAGGTCCTTCATGTCGAGGAGCTTGAGGCCGTGCTCATCGGCGATGCGGAAGATGACATTGAGGACGCCTTCCTGAATTTCGGTCAGACCGAGGATGCGCGCGAGGATATCGGGGCCCATATCGGAGACTGTGGTACGGATGGGATGGCCGCCCTGACCGTAGATATCCCAGAACGTGACGGGATAGCCGCGGAACCGGAACGTATCACGGATGCCGAACTTATCGATGCGCTTCTGCATGCCGCTGTTGTCCGCACCGGGTTCTGCCATACCGGAAACGTCGCCCTTGACGTCGCACATGAAGACGGGAACGCCGGCTGCGGAGAAGGATTCCGCCATGCATTTCATGGTGATGGTTTTACCGGTACCGGAAGCACCGGCGATGAGTCCATGGCGGTTGCACTGGTTGAGATGCATCCAGACGCGCTGTTTTTCTGCGGTATCCGCGAGACCCATGTAGATTTTGTTGTCTATGTACATTGTGGTACTCCTGCTGTTCTGTATTTTTGAGGTATGTATTGTTTGGCTTACAGCCGGTTGGTTTTGCTTGGATTAACGTGATTTATTAGGTAGAAAAGCTCCGCTTTTCGAATGATTTTATTACCCCTCGCGGGGGCGCCTAAGAACCCTCCGCGTCCGGGCTCTTAGGGATCTCGGCCGTTCAAGCGTTCCCCTTGAAAATGCCCGCCGCGGGCGCCATACCCGTACAGCTTTTTTGTTGAGACAGCTTCCTTTAGGGTTGCTGACACTCAATTGCCCGGGTAAACTCAGCCTGCGGCGCGTTTGGGATTACGTTGTTTCTGTTGACGGAACGTCCGCAAAAATGTAGGGTTGGGGCTTGCCCCCGACCGCCGAAAAACCAAAACCGCACATCCGGCGATGACGTCTGACGTCCGCAAAAATGTAGGGTTGGGGCTTGCCTCCGACTGCCGGACGATTCAAACCGCACATCTGTCGATGAACCTGCGGCGCGGTGTTTTATGCTTTGGGCGCTGTGACGTCCACCCAGCCGGTCGGTTTGGCGTACTGCTCGAGTTCCGCGATGGTCAGTTCAATCGCGCTGTTGGAGCTTCCGCAGGCGGGATAGACGGTTTCGAAGCGTTTCAGAGATTCGTCGAGGTAGACCTTCACGCCGTCGTTTACGGCAAAGGGGCAAACGCCGCCGACTGCGTGACCGATCAGGGTTGCGGCTTCTTCGTGGGTGAGCATTTTCGCTTTTGTGCCGAAGGTATCCTTATACTTGCGGTTATCGGTTTTCACGTCGCCTGCGGTCACGATCAGGATGGGCTCCTCGCCGATTTTGAACGACAGGGTTTTCGCGATGCGGCCGGGTTCGCAGTTCAATGCCTGTGCCGCCAGCTCCACGGTTGCGCTGGATACTTCAAATTCCATCACGCGCTCTTCCATGTTCAGCTCCCGGAAGTACGCGCGGACTTTTTCGATTGACATATATTTCCTCCAAAGCCCGAAAAATGGGCATAATTTCTCACTGTACTTAATTATAACAGAGGTTCGCGTCCGAATCAATCATTTTCTGTAAATTCAGCGGAAATCTTAACGGATGCGCTTCCCATGGATGAAGAATACGCAAAAACGTCCCGGTACGGCGGAATCCGAAAAAGAAATACGGCTGTTACCGTTCTGCATGGTTGACAGCCGTATTGTTTTGCTTATTTGCCGTAGATTTCGATATTCTTCACGTTTCCGTCGATGCGGATATGACGCGCATGCACGGGCGGGATGTCAAAGTCATAGCCTTCCTCGGCGATACAGGAGGATTCCAGCACCGTCCAAGTCTCGCCGTCCGTGGAAGAAGAGAGCGTGAAGCCGCCGCCGGTGCAGGTGAAGCGTACGCGGGTGACTTCATATTCGCCGCCGAGATCGACGGTATTTCCGCTGACCGTCACGTCGGGGCGGAGACAGAGGTTGTACGTGAGCCCATGCGCCGCATTCCAGAGGCAGAAGAAGTGATCCGCGCGGACGATTTCGATGCATCCGGGTGCGAGCTCGTCAAGCTGTTCGGCGAGGGTGCGGATGTTGGCGGGCGTCATGTTCCACGATACCCCCTGCGCCGAGAGGAAGAGCGGGGAATTTCTGTCCCATTTCTCGATTTTTCCGGCGAAGACGCGTCGGATGGCTTCGATTTCAGGGGTATAACCGGGGTTGTTCGGGATGAACGCGGTGTTTTTCGAGATCATGGTTTCCAGCGGCTTCGGGCCCATGTACCATTCGACCATGGTTGCACCGTAGAGGGAGCGGCAGACGTCGGCGTAAACCTCGGTGTGCATCTCGTCCATTTCGTCCCAGACCGTGATGGAGCGGATGCCGGTTTTCGTCAGATACCGCTCGGTGAGCTGTGCGTATGCTTTGGTTCTGTCCCGGTCGGTGAGGTTCCAGCGCTTGTTGTGCCGGTCAATCAGGAGGGAATACCCGAGTCCGGACGGGCCGGAGACGAAGCAGTCGTTCAGGGATGCGGTGCGGTAGTAGTAGTTGAGCATGCCGGGCGCAAAATCGGCGAGAGCGGGGCTGACCGTCCAGTTGATGGGACAGGTTCCGCGGTCGGGATTGCGCCAGAGATTGAGCATCGCGTGCTGGTTGTACTGGACGTTGTCGCCGTCGCTGAGGTAGATCGCGATGTAGATTTTGTTTTCCAGTGCGGGAGCCTTCGGTACATCGGGGACGGCGATTTTGTGCTCCATGCCTGCATAGACGGTGGCGTTTTCGAAGTAGTCCGACGGAACCGTGGAGAGCCCGAACTCAGCCGCCGCACCGATGCCGGAACGTTCTTCCGTGTACCAGCCCGTGGCGATGGCGTTTCCCGGCTCCATGTCAGAAAGATACCGGCAGTAGACGGCTTTTTCCGCGCGGTTCCGGTTCTCCGTCCAGATGACCATGGCTCCGCAGGCGACGGCGAGATCCCGGTTGAAGTGGCGGTTTCTCGGCGATGCGCTCACGATCAGGCGACGGGTGCACCGTTTCCACGTCGTGCGGTGGATGTGGCGGTACAGCTCAACGGGATTGTCGAACTTCATTTCCGTCAGATCCTGTTTGATTTCCAGCTCCGGGAAGTACCCGTGCAGTTTTTCGTACAGCTCCGGAGTGACGGGGAGAAGGCTGTCGAGACCGCTGATCGTCGTGGCGAGGTTGACGTAATGTTCGGTTTTTTCGCAGGAGTACAGCACAAAACCACGGAAAACATCCGCGTATTTCTTCAGAAGCAGCCATTTTTCATCCCCCGGGTACTCGTTCAGCGGCAGTTTCAGCAGCTGCGGCCATGCGTACGGACCCTCGTCACAGCGCTCGGGAATGAGGAACAGTCTCGGCTTCACGCGGTTGACCAGACCTTCGAGGCAGGCAAACAGCAGTTTTTCGTCCGGGTTCAGCTCCTTCACGAGCACGGCGTCGAGAACCGGTGCGGGAGAAGCAAAAACGGGCAGTGCGCGTTGAGATGGCCAGAAGAGCCCTTCGGCGATGTCGGGAGAGGGAGCTGGGGTGAGATAGCGGTTGTTCATATGCGTTCCTTTCGTTGGAGAGGGAATTTTAAAAATAATCAACTGAAATTTAATATTATCAACAGTATAGCACACGCCCGAGAATTTGTCAATATCCCGTGAAACGGCTTGATTTTTGCACCGGAATGTGATATCCTTTTCATGAACGATATTATAAAATGAAATGAAAGGAAATTTCCTATGAAATACGATTTCACGAGCATTATTGACCGCCGCGGACACGACGCGATTGCGATTGAGAATCTGCCCGGTCAGCCCAAGGAAGGCTTTGACGCGATTCCGATGTGGGTTGCGGACATGAACTTTGCGACCGCTCCTTCCATTGTCGAATCCATGCGGAGCCGTCTGGAGCATCCTCTGTTCGGGTACTTCAACCACCGTCAGGAATATTTCGACGCCATTCTCGGCTGGCAGAAGCGGCGCAACGGTGCAGACGACCTCACGCAGGCGCACATCGGCTACGACAACGGTGTGCTCGGCGGCGTGACCAGTGCGCTCAAGGCATACAAGCCCGCCGGAAATAAGGTGCTCATCCACGCGCCGACTTATACGGGCTTCACCGGATGTCTCACCAATGCGGGATTCACGCTCATCCACAGCCGTCTCGTACCCGATGAAGCAGGCATCTGGCGCATGGATTTTGCCGATATGGAAAAGAAAATCGTGGACGAGGGCATCACGGCTGCGGTATTCTGCTCTCCTCACAACCCGTGCGGCCGTGTCTGGGAACGCTGGGAAATCGAAGGCGCGATGCATGTATTCGAAAAGCACGGCGTGAAGGTGGTTTCGGATGAGATCTGGTCCGACCTGATTCTTGAGGGGCATAAGCACATCCCGACCCAGTCCGTGTCCGAATACGCGAAGAACAACGTTGCCGCCATGTACGCTCCCACGAAGACCTTCAACCTCGCGGGTCTGGTCGGCAGCTATCACGTCATCTATAACCCCGAGCTGAAAGCCGCCGTCGAGCACCAGTGCGGTCAGAGCCACTACAACAACATGAACGTGCTCTCAATGTACGCGCTGATGGGTGCTTATTCTCCCGCGGGCGAGGAATGGCTGGAAGAGCTGCGCACCGTGCTGACCGCGAACGTGAATTATGCAGTGGACTACATCAACGACCGCTTTGACGGCGTGTGGGTCGGACGTCCGCAGGGCACCTACATGCTCTTCCCCGATTTCTCCGGCTGGCTCGCGAAGACCGGAAAGACCATGGACGAGCTGTGCCGCGCGGTGTGGGATGTCGGATGCGCGGTATGTGACGGCAGACCTTTCCACGGTCAGAGCCATCTCAGAATCAACGTCGCACTCCCGATGAGCCGCGTGGAAGAGGCGTTTGACAGAATGGACAAGTACGTTGTCAATAAGTAATGCAGAATGAGAACCGTCTGAGTGTCAGAAAGGAGCATACCATGAAACGATGGACTGCTGAAAAAGCGCGGGAATGGTACGAGGGCGCCACATGGCAGGTCGGGATGAATTTTCTGCCGTCCAGTGCGGTGAATTCGACGGAGATGTGGCAGAAATCCACCTTCGATGAAGAAACCATCCGCCGGGAGCTCGGCTGGGCGGAAGAATGCGGCTACAACAGTGTGCGCGTGTTCCTGCCCTATATTGTATGGGAAAACGAAGGGGACGGATTCCTCGAAACCTTTGAAACTTTTTTGAAAATCGCGGATGCGCATCACCTGACGACGCTGCCGATTCTCTTTGACGACTGCGCGTTTGATGCCGGAAAGGACCCCGAGTACGGTGCTCAGCCCGATCCGGTTCCCGGTCTGCACAACGGACGCTGGACGCCGTCTCCGGGATTTGCCGCCGCGGATGACCCCGGAAAGCAGGCATCGCTCCGCGCGTATGTCCACGCCGTCGTGGGTGCGCACCGGGATGACAGCCGCATTTTTGCGTGGGATCTCTTCAACGAGCCGGGCAACACCGAACGCTGGACGGACTCCCTGCCGCTTCTTGTCAGCTGCTTCAAGTGGGCGCGGGAATGCGAACCGACCCAGCCGCTCACAGCCGGAGTCTGGCGGACGAATCTGCGGGATGCGGTGAATCTGACCATGCTCGAGCTGTCCGACGTCATCAGCTTCCACTCCTACCGTCCGCTTGCGGAAACGAAACAGTTTGTCGAATCCATGAAGGCGGAGGGAAGACCGTTCTTCGTCACCGAATGGCTTTGCAGGGAGCACGGAAACGTCATGGAAGACCATCTGCCGTACTTCGCGGAAGAGAAAATCGCCTGCTGGCACTGGGGATTCGTCGTCGGACGCACGCAGACCAATCTCTGGTGGGGCGTGAACAATGCTCAGCCGGACGTATGGCAGCATGATGTCCTTCACGCAGACGGAACGCCGTACCGCGAGAGCGAAATCGCACTGATCCGGGAATGCAGAAAACAGCATCCGTAATGAACCAATAAAACAAGACCGATGCAGGGTTTGTATGCCTTACATCGGTCTTTCTCATTATGGATTCTGTATGATCCCGTTCAGCTCCGCCATTTTTTCGCGGGTGGGTTCGGGGATATCGCGGAAGGGGAAGGGGATTGCCATTTTATCGTACTTCATCTGGCAGATTTTCCGGAACGGGAGCAGCTCGACCTTGTCGACACAAGCGTGCGCACGGGCAATTTCCCGCAGACGGAGGATGTTGGCTTCGTCGTCGGATTTGCCGGGGATGATGACCTGCCTGAGCCACGTGGGAATCTGCCGCCGGTTCAGCTCATCGAGGAATGCGAGCGGTTTTTCCATCGCACAGCCGACGTTTTCGCGGTAGGAGTCCTCGTCGGTGTACTTGATGTCGAGCAGAACCCGGTCGGTTTCCGGGAGGAGCGCGCGCACGTCGTCGTTCAGGAGGCATCCCGAGGTATCAAGACAGGTGTTCACGCCGTTTTCATGGCACAGTCGGAAGAGTTCTCTGACAAATTCCGCCTGAAGCAGAGGTTCGCCGCCCGAGACCGTGATCCCGCCGTCTTTGCCGAAGTAATCCCGGCACCGGAGCACGCGCTTCACGATTTCGTCCGCGTCGTATTCCGTTCCGCCGGTCATGTCCCACGTATCGGGATTGTGACAGCAGCCGCATCTCAGGGGACAGCCCTGCATGAAAACGACAAAGCGCACGCCGGGGCCATCTACGGTGCCGAGGGACTGGAGCGAGTGAACGCGTCCTTTCATAATGCTTCGTGGAAGGTACGGCTGATGACTTCGCGCTGCTGCTCACGGGAGAGCTTGCAGAAGTTCACGGCATAACCGGACACGCGGATGGTGAGATTCGGGTATGCTTCGGGATTTTCGTACGCCTTGAGGAGGGTTTCGCGGTTCATGACGTTGACGTTGATGTGGTGCGCCATCTTGCCGAAGTAGCCGTCGAGGATGGAAACGAGGTTGGAAACCCGTTCTTCTTCGGTGCGGCCGAGCGCTTCGGGAGTAATGGAGAAGGTGTTGGAGATACCGTCGCGGCAGTCGTCGTAGCTGATCTTCGCCACGGAGTTGAGCGATGCGAGCGCGCCGTTTTCCTCACGGTTGTGCATCGGATTTGCGCCGGGAGCGAAGGGCTGGGATGCCTTGCGTCCGTCGGGAGTCGCGCCGGTGTGCTTGCCGTAGGAGACATTGGACGTGATGGTGAGCACGGAGAGGGTGTGAATCGCGCCGCGGTAGGTGGGAGTCTTGCGCAGCTCGGTAATCATGCGGTGTGCCATATCCTTTGCGATCAGGTCCACGCGGTCGTCGTCATTGCCGTATTTCGGGAAGTCGCCCACGGTATTGAAGTCGGTGATGAAGCCGGATGCGTCCTTGAGGGGCTGTACATTCGCATACTTGATCGCGCTGAGGGAGTCGGCTACCACGGAGAGACCTGCAATGCCGAACGCCATGAAGCGGGTGACGTTG
This sequence comes from Clostridia bacterium, assembly GCA_017463075.1. Taxonomy (GTDB): domain Bacteria; phylum Bacillota; class Clostridia; order Oscillospirales; family CAG-272; genus UMGS1696. The sequence goes on along the minus strand of JAFTPW010000342.1, from coordinate 368 downwards.
GTGTCGTGCAGAGCCATCTGGGTCTTTTCGTATGCGTACTTGTCATGCATGTAGTGGATGACGTTCATGGTGTTCACGTACAGCTTGGAGAGCCACTCGATGTAGATCTGGTAGCGTTCCATGACGGTGTCGAAGTCGAGTCTGTCGCCCTCGAGAACGGGCATCTGCGGACCGATGTGCATGCCGCTTGCGGTATCGTAGCCGCCGTTGATGGCGATGAGAAGGAGCTTCGCGAGGTTGCAGCGTGCGCCGAAGAACTGCATCTGCTTGCCGACCTGCATTGCGGAAACACAGCACGCGATTGCGGAGTCGTCACCGTAGATGGGGCGCATGAGGTCGTCGTTTTCGTACTGGATGGAGTCGGTATC
>JAFTPW010000341.1:0-4444 GCA_017463075.1 Clostridia bacterium | reverse complement strand
ACGTAGTCCACTGCCGTCGTGAAGGCAAGCTCGCCCGCAAAGGACGTCACGGTCGGGAAGGTGTAGTACGTGTAGTAGTACTGGTACAGCTCCTCTTCCGTGTAGGACGTGTCAATGGACTGGGTGTAGATTTCGTAGTAATCGAGCACGTAGCTGCGGAGCGCGCTTTCGGCGATGACGGAATTGTCGTTCAGCTGCTCACTCGTGTACTGCTCAATGAACGCGGGGTTCTCGATGGGGTCGACGGTCTTGACCTTGATGTGCGGGTTGAGCGCCGTATAGCGTCCGAGAAGCTCCACGATATTGGAGTCCTCCGTGCCGCGCTGGGTCAGGATGTAGAAGGTCACGTCGGTATCCACACCCGCGAGAATCTGCTCAGTCTCCTCTCCGATGGAGAAAAGATCAAGCTCGGACATATCGTACTTGGTCAGCGTCGTGGGACGCTCGCCCACAAACAGGTTCACGGCAATCACAACGGCGATGACGATGAGGGACATTGCCATCGAGAACGTGCCGATCTTGAGGTATTTCTTGTTCACGCCCGGCTTCTTTGCGGGAGTGTTTTTGATTTCGTTGTTCATATCATTTTTCCTCCCGTCTCAGTTCCAGCGTTTCTTTTCCATGGACTGCACGGTGAGATACACAAACAGCGCGCAGACGGAAAGATAGAAGATGATCGCAGTCAGGTCAAACATGCCGCTCTGGAAGACTGCAAGGCGGTCAAACAGTGCCATCGACGACAGCAGGGACGGCACCGCACCCTCGAACACGGCGGGATTGACGAGGTACACCAGCACGCATGCCGCCGTAAGAACCACGGAAGTGCACACGGAAATGGTGGAATTCTTAATCATCACCTGCACGATCATGCCGATGATGACGGAGATGGCGATGAATCCGGCAAGGGATGCACCGGCGGAAGTGGGAATGAGGTTTGCGATGCCGGACATGAGGTTGATGAACACCATGACGGCGAGGGAGACAACGGCTGCGATCACCTGACTCTCGGTGAGGGACGAGATGAAGAGCCCGATTGCGATGAGGGAGCATCCGAGCAGGAAGAACGCAAGCAGGGATGCGTATGCGGGAGTGAGATAAACCGTGCCGAATGCGGTGAGGATCAGGGGATAGAACGCCATGACCGCACAAGGCACGAAGAGCACCGTCACCATCGCGAGATACTTCGCCAGAACAATCGACGAAATGCTCATCGGGAGGGAGTAGAGGAGCTGGTCGGTGCGGCTGTGCTTTTCTTCCGCGACGGAACGCATGGTCAGCACGGGCACGGTAAACATGTAGACAAACGCCACATTGGACAGAATCACTTCAAAATAGGGATACAGCCCCATCAGGTTGTAAACCACCATGTAAATGCCGGCGAGCAGGAGCACAAACCCGATGAAAAGGGCGCCTGTCATGCCGGTGATGTAGGAACGGAGTTCTCTTTTATAAACGGCGAGCACTGTCATTCCTCCTTTCAGTTACCGCCGAAAAGCGGCTTGTAGTCGTCGGGGTCATCGTTATTTGCAGGCTCAGCGGGAGTTTCCGGTTCGGATTCCGTCTCCGGCGCGGGCTCTTCCTGCTTTGCCTTCGCGTTTTCCATTGCCTGACGCGCGAACGCTTCTTCTGCGGAGAGGTGTTCATCCTCTGCGGGAGCGGTTTCGGGAGCCTTCTTCTTTCCGTCACCCGTCAGCTCAAGGAATACCTTTTCCAGCGTGACTTCCTCGTATTCCATCGAGAGAATCGGCGCCTTCATGTCGGCAAAACGGAAGAAAAGCTCCTCGCGCACATCGGTCTGGCTGTCGGTTGCCACGCGCACGTGATGCCGTCCGAGCGGCTCCGGTTCGATTTCCACGCTCTGCACAGCCGGCAGGGACTCGATCGCCCGGCGGATTTTTGCTTCATCGCCGCGCACAGTCATGTCGACGTAGTTTTTGCCCTCGTAGAGCTTCGTGAGGTTCTCCAGCGTATCGGACGCCACAATCTGCCCGCGCGCAATGATGATGACGTAGTCGCACACCGCGGAGATTTCCGGCAGGATGTGGCTCGAGAGAATCACGGTGTGGTCACGTCCGAGCTCCTTGATGAGTTCGCGGATTTCGATAATCTGGCGCGGGTCAAGACCGACCGTGGGCTCGTCGAGGATAATGATCTCGGGGTCACCGATAATCGCCTGCGCAATGCCGACTCTCTGCTTGTAGCCCTTGGACAGATTCCTGATGATGCGGTCCGCGTATGCCGTCAGTCCGGTTTTCACAATCGCCCAGTCAACTGCCTTGTAGAGTTCGTCCCCTTTCAGACCCTTCGCTTCTCCGACAAATTCGAGGTACTCGTTCGGGGTCATATCCATATAAAGCGGCGGCTGTTCGGGAAGATACCCGATTGCGGACTTCGCACCGACCGGATCTTCGTAGATATCGCAGCCGTTGACGGTGACTTCGCCCTCAGTTGCCGCGAGACATCCGGTGATGATGTTCATGGTCGTGGATTTTCCGGCACCGTTCGGTCCGAGGAAGCCGTAGATCATCCCCGGCTTGACGGAAAAGCTGACACCGCGCACGGCCTCCACGGAACCGTAGCGTTTGACAAGATTTTTAACTTCGATCAAAGTGATATTCCTCCAGTGGGTCTGGGTAAACCCGAAAGATTTCATATGATTTTTATATTATAGCACGTATGCGTGAGGAATGGGTGAAAATTTATTGAAAATTTTAGAATTCTTAAAATTACATCGCGCCGGAGGATGTCACGCCTCATCCGTCACGATTTTTTGAGAAAAAACCGTGACACCTTCCCCGGCTGCGTTTGTGCAGTTGAAATTTCAAGAAACTGCACGGGGAAGGCTTGTTAAGGGTGGCGTCCCGGAGCATCGCCGTAAGAACAACCAAGTTTGCGCCGCAGGCTGAGTTTACCGAGGGAACTGAGTGTCAGTATCCCTGAAGGAAGATCGCTCCACCCTAAACCTGCACGGGTATGGCGCCCGCCGCGTAGGCGTTACAAATTCAATTGAAAAGCGGAGCTTTTCTTCCTTCCCTCTTGCAAAACCCCGCAATATGATGTATAATAAAATGTATTACAATATTTTTCACCAAAAAATTCTCCCACGAGGTTAACCATACATATGAGCAAAGACATCGGCATCGACCTGGGGACGGCTACTGTCCTTGTGTATGTCAAGGGCAAGGGGATCGTCATCAAAGAGCCCTCCGTTGTCGCCATCGACAAAAATACCGATAAAATCCTCAAAGTCGGCGCGGAAGCTGAAGTGATGCTGGGACGTACCCCCGGCAATATCACCGCAATCCGCCCGCTCCGTGACGGCGTCATCAGCCAGTACGAAATCACTCAGCACATGATCCGCCACTTCATCAAAAAAGCGTGCGGCACCATGATCTTCAAGCCCCGCGTCATCATCTGCGTTCCCTCCGGCATCACTGAAGTCGAAGAACGCGCCGTCGTGGATGCGGCTACACAGGCAGGAGCTAAGCGAACCTACCTCATCGAGGAACCCGTTGCGGCCGCTCTCGGTGCGGGTATCGACATCTCTGCCCCCAACGGACACATGGTCGTCGATATCGGCGGCGGCACCACGGACATCGCGGTCATCTCCCTCGGCGGCGTGGTCGTTTCCGAATCCATCAAGGTTGCCGGCGACAAGTTCGACGAAGCCATCATCCGCTACTGCCGCCGCAAGCACAACGTCCTCATCGGTGAGCGGACTGCGGAGGAAATCAAGAAGAAAATCGGCTCCGCGTGGCCGAGAGAAGAAGCACGTGCCCTCAACGTGAAGGGACGCTGTCTGATTCAGGGACTCCCCCGCATGATTCACATCACGTCGCAGGAAATCCCGGATGCCCTTGAGGAGCCCATCACCGCCGTCATCGAAGCGGTCTGCTCCGTGATCGAGAGAACACCGCCCGAGCTCATCGGCGACATCATCTCCAACGGCATCGTCATGACCGGCGGCGGAAGTCTCCTCTACGGACTTGACCGCCTCATCGAATACGCGACCGGCGTGAAGACCCGCGTGGCAAAGAAGGCAGTCTCCTGCGTCGCAATCGGCACGGGCAAATCCCTCGAGCGGCTCTCGTCCGTTCCCGAAGGTGCGGTCAACATCTCGCGCCACCGTGAGCGGGAATACACATGGGGACAGCAATAGGACGGCTGCGCCTCAGATAAGAGATAATAGAGAAGAGATAACAGAGAAAAGAAATGGTACGGCTGTGGATTTCATATTCATGGCCGTTTCGTTTATTCCGAAGGGAGGACTTTATGACACAATCCGTTTCTTCACAGGAGGCGCGGCGGGATTTCTGGAAACGCTGGGGACGGCTGCTGATTACCATTGCGTGTCAGAACATCATCGTCTACGGCGGCAATCTCGCGGACAACATCATGATCGGTCAGCTCGGGGACACCGCGGAGCTTGCCATCTCCGGCGTTT
>JAFTPW010000340.1:0-3309 GCA_017463075.1 Clostridia bacterium | reverse complement strand
GTTTCGCGACAAACTCCGCATAATCCTGTCTCAGCGTGGGCTCGTCAACCTCGTACTCCTCGAGAATCGCGGCGACAATGGCGTCTTCCTCCATCCCCTGCGCGAGGCGTTCCCAGATCTCCGCGCCGATCTCAGTCATCGCGAAAATACCGTTGTACTTGATCGCGGTTTCCCCCGTCGGGATCAGGATATGCTCGCCGGCAATGCTCCGGTGGATCACGTTTTCCTTGATTTTCATGTTTTGTTCCTCGTTTTTTGCGTTATCTGTTGTATTTTTCGTCGAGCAGGCGCTCGTAGGTCTTCGTCATCCGGCAGATGTACTCCGGCTTGATGTCCGATCGCCCGGTCTCCGCAATACACGCGGCGGCACATGCGGCACAGCGGTTCTTCTTCGGGCAGTCGGTGCACTCGCGCGGCATCATGACGGTCCTCGTGTAACTCCGCACGTTTTCCCACGCGGTGTCGAAGCCAATGTCCTTGATGCTCCAGCCGTCATCCGGGAACATTCCGCACGGGAGCATGCGTCCGTCCCACGTGACCCAGAACGCAGTCTTCCCGGCACGGCACCGCATGTTTTCACCCGTTTCGCTGACACAGAGCTCGTCGTCCGGCATGACACCATCGGCGGCGTTTTTCAGCTGCTCGGGAGAGAGAATCTGCTCGCGGCATTTGAGCATGTACCGCGCGGCGTCTTCTGCATCAAATCTCGCGTGAGACTGACCGTACTGGCATCCGTTGATGCGCACAGGCGGGTACATGTACGTCGTTGCCGTCACGTTTACGCCGAGCTCCTTCGCGAACGCGTGGATGTTTTCGATTTCCTCCACGTTGTACGGCGTGACGGAGGAATTGATCTTTACTGCGATTCCGGATTTGTGCAGACGCGTGATGTTGTGCATGACCACCTTCGCCGACGGGCTGCCGCAGAGGTTCCGGTAGGCGTCCGCGGTCGTGCCGTAGAGGGAGATGTTCATGCGCAATGGCGGATGCTTGACGAGGAATTCGAACATGTCGTCATCGATCAGCGAGCCGTTCGTGTTGATCGAGATGAGCAGTCCCATGTCGATGAGCGCAGTGTAGATTTCCCTGAAATCCCTGCGTAAAAACGGTTCACCGCCGGTCAGAAGGAGGAAAACCATGCCTTTATCCCGTGCGGTTTCGCCGAGTCTGATCCATTCGTCCGCGGTCAAGCCGTCTTCACAGTCCTCATGCACGTAGCACATTTTGCACCGGAAATTGCACCGGTTCGTCAGCTCGAAGTTCCCGGCAATGGGAAGACCGAGCCGTGAGCCCTTCGCGTGGATGAAACTTGACCACAGCGGTTCCCCGCGCGGCGTCACTTTTTGTTGTTCCATAAGTACCTCTCAAGATCGTCGACGGAGTCTGGATGGTTGCGGCAGGCGTAGCAGTACACCGGCACGGAATTGATCAATTCTGCGATCAGCTCCGTGATCTTCACCTGCTGTGCGGCGCTGTTCATGTCAAATCCGCACTGGTTCACGATCCGCATGAACAGCTCCCGCGCGGGGATTTGGCGGATTTCGTTGCGGCTTCCCTGCTCGAGCAGAATCACGGCTCCGATGGGGGATGTGGCGTTCTGGCAGAGTCCGGATTTGCCCGATGCGTAGATGCCGTTGGCGAGGAAATTTCCATTACGGTATGTCACCAATGTTCGGTCGCCGTTGATGACGTCAGCATGCCGGTGCTCCTTCCAGAATGACGCCTGCGTGGATTTTCCCGTGCCGCTGGGTGCGGTGAAGAGGATTGCTTTCCTGTTGTACAGGACGTACGAGCTGTGCAGGATGAACGCGTCATGCTCGACAAAGAGACACGGAACGCCTGCCGCGCTGAACACGTTTGCCGCTGAGATGCCCGGGATGTCGTCGCGGTTGATCTTCACACGGATGGTGCTGCCGTCACGCTCAACCGGAGCCGGGATCGTCCGACCGCAAATGGACTCCGACGGCATCGGGATGATTTCGATGGTGTAATCCGGCACAGCGTCCGGCTCGGCGAGAAAGATGTCGTACTTCGGCGCGTGGTGGAGCTGGATTTCCGTCCGGATTTCAAGCGTCACACTGCCAAAGGTGTATCGTTCGTTATTCATATTCTGTAAATTTGGTTTCACCGAGTGGGATGGTATTCTTTCAGTTTCAGGTGAAAATTATTCCCACTCAGTAAACATTATTCTTGTATCGTTTTCCGTTGCATGAGGCGCGTAGCCGTTGAAGGATTCGCCAGCCTGCAAGCCGCCGGTCACGCGGACACGGTACGTAATCCCGCCCATGTAGGTGTTGGCGTACATGTTCTTGTAGTACACGACAATGTCGGACGCGATGTCCTCACCGGAAACATTCGTGATCGCAATCGTTCCGTCGGTGATCGTGTAGGCAAGGTCGTCTTCGTGGCGCGAGATTTCCCGCGTGAACCAGATCAGGTATTCCTTCTCCGCAGTGAGATTCCGCACGGTTTCGGGGGCGGGCTTGCGGCTCGATTCCAGTGTGTGCACCGTTGATCCTGCGGGAAGCGTTGTCACGGCAAAGCGGTATTCTTCCCCGTCCACGGTCACAACGGCGGTCATGTACTCGATCGTTTTGTCCGTCGTATTTGAGAAAACCGCACAGAGGACGCCGGTCACAGCTTCGTCGGATCCGTCTTCGACAAACTTGCCGTCAGCGGAAGTGAGCGAGGTCAGGAACACGCCGTCGTCGATTTCCGCGGGGAGTGTCGCGCCGTCAAATGCGAGCGGTGTTTCGACGAACGCAGCGGATACCGGCTTGGGCTGGATGGGTTCTGCGGTGGCGATGGGTTCGTCCGGCACTTCCGCTTCACTGCATCCGCGGATCAGCGGGATCAGAAGCACGATGACCAGCACGATGCCCAGTGCCGCGAGAAATTCCGGCAGCCCGGTCGGGGTTGTGGGGTGTTTGTTTTTCTTCATTTTTCGTATAAATCACAATTCCTGCCCACCGTTCGTTGGCAGGCAGGAATTTGTGTTGGGGTTAGTTAGGAGTTGAAGAGTTTGGTATCACTTGTAGGTGAATGATAGCAAGCAAAATCGTCAAGCGATTCATCCGGCAAAGCATTACAAGTACTATTTCTATTATCCGAAAATACTATCAAGTCTTCAAGCACTGGTATTCCACAAGTACCTTCAGCTAAAGTCGTTACAATTTGAGCACATCCACTAGCAACATTCGAAGTCATCTGAAAGTTTTCGAACGCCACCATTGGCTGTATGTATGTTTTTTTCATGATGTCATCCTCACTTTCTTATTAGCCTTTATCGGCAGTTACGACTTCTTCCGC
>JAFTPW010000033.1:0-6583 GCA_017463075.1 Clostridia bacterium | reverse complement strand
GTTGGCGGCATCTTCGGTGATCACCTTGTCAAGACCGCCGTTCCCACGGATAAAGTCTGCAAGATTGACCTTTTCAAGCGCCGTATAGATTTCTTCATCGGTCACGTTTTTATTGGCGAGAATAAAGTTTGCCCGCACGGTTTCGTTGAAAATATAAGTGTTATAGCTAACAACCGCAAGGTGTGCGTAGTAGGACTCACGGGAAAGGCTTTCAAGAGCTTTACCGCCAACCGTGACAACACCCGATTTTGGTCTGAACGCACCGAACAGTATATTGACGACCGTGGATTTACCGCATCCCGATTCACCGACAATAGAGGTCATACCCGTTTTAGGGAAGGTCATCGTCACATTCTTCAACACGTCGCGCTTGCCGTCATAGGAGAAGGTCACGTTTTCCACCTTGAGTCCGGTATCTTCAACCGATTCTTCACCCCAGACGGGATCGGGCTGCTCCAGAAGCGAAAGAATCTTCTTCCCGGCAGATGCGCCGTTCATGGCGATATGGAACGCCGAGCCGAATGCCCGAAGCGGGAGGAAGAAATCCACCGCCACGAGAATGAGAAACAGCGCCGCCACGGGAGACAAGCCCCATTTCGTAACGGCAATAATCGACATGGCAATCCCGAGACCCGCGCCGCCGTATGCCACGAGGTCCATAATGGTAGTGCTTGCGAGCTGCATGACGAGGACTTTCATGGTAATTTTGCGGAAATCCTCGCTCGTTTCGTTCATCTTTGCGTGCTGTGCTTCGTCAGCTTTGAAGATTTTCAGTTCCTTCAAACCCTGCACGCTGTCGAGGAAGGAGTCGCCCATGGAGGTGTATTTCCCCCAGTATTTTGCAAAAATCCGCTTTGCCCATCTGGAAACGGCGACGATGGATACGGGAATCAGCGGAACACAGCACAGCAGAACGAGCGCGACCTGCCACTGTATGCCCACCGTGATGCTGAACAGAATGAAGGGAGCGATCATGGCGTAGAAGAACTGCGGAATGTAGGAGGAATAATAGAGGTCAAGCTGTTCTACGCCCTCCATCGAAACCTGCGTCAGCCCCGCCATGCTCATGCCGTCGGTGGAACGAACGCCGAGCCGGACGATTTTGTTGTAAACGCGCTCGCGAAGGTCTTTCTTTGCCTTTCTGCCGAGGGTGTCCTTGAGATCTCCGACAATTCGGGTGGTCATGTATCTTACCGCGATTCCGACCGCCGCACAAACAGCAGGCCGCAGAAAAATGACAGCCCCGCCGCTGTATTCGTCGTAATGAATGGCAAGATTGATCGCCCAGCAGATCGAAGCGGTTATGCCCACGTTTGCGAACAAGCCGACCACCATCAATGCGACGGTGCAGAATATGTATTTTTTGTTTTCTCCGAGAAGCCGGAGCAGGTTTTTTTCGATCATAATATCACCTCAAAAATCGGTTAGTTGATGCTAACCGTCCTGCAAAGAAAAAGATGCAATCACGGAGATTAGCATCGGCTAACCGGGGATATTATATCAGATTTCTCCGGCATTGTCAATTATTTGAACACTATTTTTGAATAGGTTTTATGATTTCGGCGGACAAAAAAAGCCTCACAGATTCTGTCAAAGCATCCATGAGACTTCCTGTTTCCTGCTTTACGGCAGCTTATCCCACTTGGGCATACGATGGAGCGCACGGACAATGTTGCATCGTTCCAGCTCACCTCCGTCTGCGGCACACATCGTGGCATACCACATGGGATTTGTCAGCTTTCCGTCATGAATCAGCCTGTCAAGGGAATCCCCGTACTGGAAATGCAGATGGCTGAGCAGTCCGCCGTTCTTCACCGCATCCCGGGACGGCATCGGTTCCATGGCAAGCAGATACCGGAACGGAAATCCGGTCGGTGCATCCACGGCTTCAAAAATGAAGTTTTCCTTGCCTTCCAGACCCTTCGGCAGAATATCCGATACCACATAATCCGCTTCGCCGAGAGATTGTCCGGTTTCATCCAGCCACATGATATGCATGCCGCATTCCGCTTCGGTGATCTTCCAGCCGCCGAGCCGGACGGGATTCTTCTCCGTAACGGTCGTACACGCCATCTGCCAGAATGCTTTTGCGCCGTTTCGGAACATGGGCGAAGGGATCGCTTTCACGGCATCCTCCGCTTCTGCCCAGCACTGTTTCATCGATTTGTTTTCGCTGTAAATATAGGATTCAAAATTTTCCCATCTTCCGAGCCATTCATTTTTATTGAATTCCATGTTGATCCTCCAGATACATTACACGGTCACACCAGCCGGCGGCAAGCTCGTCGTCGTGCGTAATCACCAGTACGGCGGTGTTTTGTGCTTTCAGTTCGTGCAGAAGCTCTGCCGTTTTCGTCATGTGGTAATAGTCCAGTCCGCTGGTCGGTTCATCGAGAACGATAAACTCCTTTCCCGACAGCATGGCGGATGCAATGGCGACCCGCTGTTTCTGCCCTCCCGACAGACTCATGGGATGACGGTCGGCAAACTGCACCAGTCCGAGCGCGGTGAGAACTTCCTCGCATTTTTCGGGATACTTTGCGCCGAGAAGTACCTCTTCCCGCACACTGTCGCTGAACAGCTGATAGTTCACATCCTGCATCACCATGAAACTGTGGGACAAGAGGTCGTTTTTAGATGCCTTCTTTCCGTTCAGGAGGATTTCACCGGACAGCGGCTTCATCAGTCCGCATAACGTTTTGGCAAGCGTGCTTTTCCCGACGCCGTTGTGTCCCATCAGCCCGACGATTTCTCCGCGGTGGATCCCGAAGGTTTCAATCGAGTACACCGGACTTTTCTTGCCGTAGCCAATCTTCAGCCTGTCCGCGGTCAGAAGTGCGCCGGATGTGTCTGACTTTATACTGCTTTTTTCCATCGCAGAGGTATGATGCGCCGTGAGATCCAGGGGGCGAAGTCCTTTTTCACAGAGGAACTCCTCGGGCAGACGGCGCATTTCTTCGGCAGTCCACACTCCCGTGACCGTACCGTCTTCAAACAGGCAGAACCGGTCGGCAAGATCGGCGATCCACGCCAGACGGTGTTCGGCGATGATGACGGTCACCCCTGCCGCTTTCTGTCCGGCGATCATGTCATGCAGGTCAAGGATTGCGTGATGATCCAGATTGGAGGTCGGCTCGTCCAGTACCAGCAGCTTCGGATTCAGCATACACGCCGCACCGAAGGCAATCCGCTGTTTTTCGCCGCCGGACAGATGGAAAATGCTCCGGTCAAGCAGGTTTTCCAGACCGAACTTTGCCGCACATTCCTTGACTCGACTGCGTATTTTCTCCGGTTCCATGCCGGAATTTTCACAGGGAAACGCCAGTTCCGCCGTGGTGTCCACATTGAAATACTGCGTTTTCGGATTCTGGAACACACTTCCCACAAGCGGCACATAATCTTCAATCGGCGACTCTCCGGCACGCAGACCGAAGGCTTCGCATCTGCCGGACAGCTCACCGCTGAAAAAGGAAGGGATCAGTCCGTTGAGCAGACGGGTCAGGGTGGTTTTGCCGCATCCGCTTTTTCCGCAGAGAACTACGCATTCGCCGGGATGAACCGTCAGCGAAAGTTCACGAAGGGCGTCCGTTTCCGTATTGTTGTAGCGGAACGTGCAGTTGTTCATCGAAATACTCACAGTACACCTCCCAGAAACAGTCCGAACGGGATCATGCACAGGATCATGTACAGCCAGTCGAACGCGTTCATTTTCAGCTGAACCATGCTGGTATGCTCTCCCGGCAGGCTGATTCCCTTGGTCAATGCCGCAACCGAAAGATCCTGTGCCACATTATTGCCGTTCATCAGCAGAGGAATCAGGATGTACTCCAGCGACTGCATGGGATGCCGCAGAACAGCAGCGTTTCCCACAGCAATTCCGCGGAATGCCATGGCGGAACGGATCTGACGATAGTCTTCCCGGATGGTCGGAAAGAAACGGATTACCACCACGCACGGGATGATGATGGTTTCGGGGACGTGCAGCTTCCGGAGTCCGCAGACCATCTCGCCCGCCGTTGTGGTGGAAAACGCATACGCACCGGAAACGATACAGGGCAGCAGCATACGGATACCATTGGATGCCAGCGAAAGCAAAGTCAGCGCGAATCCTTCCGCGACCGGCACCACAAAAATGTCGATCAGCACCAGGACCGCATAAAAAGCTGTCATCCGTACTCCGGTTCCGGTCTTCCCGGCGAGGAAAAACAGCGACAGAAACAACGCCATCAGCAGTATTTCCGCGTACAGGCTGATATGCAGAAACAGTGTCAGATTGCCGAGCAGGAGAAGAAACAGCTTTGCTCTGGGATCCAGTCGGACGGACATCACACGATCCCTGCCTTTTCAAAGTGCTTTTTCAGCATTTTCTGACCGAACCATCCGCCGATCAGAGCACAGACCAGAACAGCGATCACGGCAATCACAAAGGTGCCCATGTTCATCGGTGCAAACAGAGCTTCAATATACGCCGCATCCTTGCCGCGCGCTTCCAGATTGGCGATGTAAGCGTCCTTCATGAACCACATGGGGATGACCGGTCCCATCAGCCCGTAGGAGAACAGGACATAGCTTGCGAGGATGCCCTTTTTGCTCTTGTAGTTAAAGCCTTTTGCCAGAAAATCCGCCGCGATGCCGCAGACAATGTTCGCCGCAAAGGAGATGATAAAATGTCCGGAGGTCATGAAGAACAGTCCCATGACGATGCCCATCACGGAGATTCCGCCGAATTTCTGCAGCTTGGCAGTCATGAGCATATAGACACAGCCGGAAATCAGCGCGGATAAGGCGGGCAGGACGATGTTGTTGAAACCGGGAAAAATGGCGGCACTGCCGAAGGTTGCGACGGTGACCAGCACAAAATACAGTGCTGTGAACACGCCGATGGTAATCAAATCGGGGATGGTGAGCTTGTTTGGGTTCTTGTGGGTGTTTGTCATGGTGAATTCCTCCGAAGATGTCTGGTTAGTTGATGCTAACTATTGGTTAGACGGCGCTAACTGATGCGGTGAAAGAAGGGGGGATTATACGAATAACAGCATTCTGTCCCCTGTAACCGTATTGAATTTTTCACACGGAGTATAACACAGATTCCGTGTTTTGTCAATAGGCTGCGGAAAAGCCGAAAAGAATCCTGTTATGTTTATTTATTTCATGACACAATTCGATAATGCACAATCAATAATTCCAACCATCTATTCCTTGTCAAAGCTATCACAAACGAACAAATCAGCTTAGTTATAGAAATAGTCCTTGACAAACCGAACGGAAAGCTGTATAATACTGTCTGTATCTCGGTTAGCGCGCGCTAACTACAAGGCATAAGGTGTCGTCTCAGGACACTGCTTTTTCACCGCCATGGTTAGCATAGGCTAACTTGTGGCGGGAGAAAATTTCAGGAGACTTTTTCCGGTGATTGTCTGACAAAATATTTTTTTACATAAAAGGAGTAACACCAATGTTATCCAAACTTCCCAAAAGACTGATCTGTTCCCTTCTGGTGGCGGCGATGCTGTCCTCCTCCGCGGCGGTCAGTGCGGCAAACGAAACGGCTGTCCCTCACTGGGCGAACGACGAGATTTCCGTTCTGGCAGATGCGGGATACACAGTTGATACATCGGATCCGGATGCTGTATTTACCGTAGAGGAATTCTGTGAAATTCTTACCGGAATGACCGGAAAAAAGTTCAGCATCAAGACACCGGATGCGGTAATCACCCGTGCACAGGCATTCAGTCTGATGGCGGACGCGCTTGATCTTCCCGCAGCCAATACCGCTGTTCTCCGCGTATTCCGTGACAACGCTGCCGTTTCCGCTTCGGCAAAAGCAGGAGTTGCCGCTATGGTGACAGCAGGCTATGTGCGCGGCAACGGTGACGGTACTCTGACTCCGAACGATGCGCTCACCCTTGCGGATCTCGCCGCTCTGTACAGCGGAATTCAGTATTCCCTCGCCGCAGATGCGGAAGGCTATGTTTACGGCACCGCACGTCTGACCTGGAACCAATTCTGGGCAAACGAAGGCATCACCTACGACGATTCCATCGCCTTTGATGCAGTCAACGAAACCACGGACAGCGAAGGCATGACGGACCTCGGCGGCTTTGATGCGGTTACCCGTGCGACCTCCAAGCATGGTATCTACCGCGGTGCGGCTCATTACAGCTACATTCTCCACGGTACCGATGAAAACGGCAATACTGCTGATGTATATCTGGAAGACATGACCGACGCCGCTTCTGTGGAAGATATGTACGGTGCCGGCAAGAATTTCTACGGTGTGAACGGTACTTACCAGATTGCGCAGCCCGAATCCGGCGCATGCACCACCTACACCATCACCAATTTTGAAGTGGTCGGCTACAAGGCATGGCCGGTAAAGATGCTGGCATCCGATGCGGAAGCTCTCGCGGAAACCATGAATTTTGTTCTGGATTCTTCCGTGACCGCAGAAACCTCCCGGCTCAAGACTGTTTCCGTAACGGACGGTGAAGTTTCCGTCAGAGAAGCCGCAGAGGAAGAGGGGAAGACCTACGCATTCGACGGCAAGATCAACCTGACCTACGATGACAGCTACGGCGATTAT
>JAFTPW010000339.1:0-2505 GCA_017463075.1 Clostridia bacterium | reverse complement strand
CGGAAAAGCTGAACTGGAACGAATTCGAAGAAGACCTGTCCGGCTCTCCGTTCGACTACGCACCCGCGAAATTCTACGCCAACCTGTACGATCACCTCACAGCAGGGGAAGAACTGCTCATCAAGCCGGAAAAACTGCTCCAGCAGATCCGCGTCATCGAGCTCATCCACGCGCAGAATCCCATGCCCACGTGGTGCTGATCGGAGGTTCCCCATGTATAAAATCGCCATCATCGGCAGTGAAAACAGCCATGCCCTGCATTTTGCGTCGATTCTCGCACCGAAGTCCGGCGAAAAGAGATTCCCGGATATCGAGCTGATCGGCGTCTGCGGGGATGAAAAATCAAACGCGGCAATCGCCGAAAAAACTGCCCTCACCTGCTTCACGGACGATCCGAACGCATTCCTCGGCAAGGTCGACGGCATCATGGTCACCTCGCGTCACGGCGGCGTGCATCTGAAATACGCGAAGCCCTACATGGACGCGGGCTGCAAAATCTGGCTCGATAAGCCCATCACCGCATCGGTGAAAGACGCCGAAGAGGTTGTCCGCATCGTGAAGGAGAAAAATCTGCTTCTCTGCGGCGGATCTTCTCTCGCGGGAGCGGAAGGTACGGTGAAAATGGCAGAATTCGTCCGCGAAAACCGCGCAAAGGTCACCGGCGGACACGTCACAGCTCCCATCAATCTCGTCAACGACTACGGCAATTTCTGGTTCTACTCCCAGCATCTTGTGCAGATGGTCACGGAGGTGTTCGGGCAGGAGATCACATCCGTGGAAGCACGCGAAAAGAAGGACGGCGTCCACTCGATCCTGCATTATCCGGATTTCGATGTGACGGCGTACTTCGGTGCGGGCTATTCCATCACGGCATACCTCGGCGGCTACGGTGTCAAGTGTCAGGAAGTCGAGCTGACCGGCGAATATTTCATGCCGGAGCTGAACGAAATGGCGGAAATGCTCCGTCACAGTAAGGTTCGCCAGACTCCTGAGGAAGTGGTGTGCCCGGTTACCGTCATCGACGCGATCATCCGCTCCATGGAATCCGGCGGAGCAGAAACCGGACTGCGGGAGATCGTATGAAAACGAAATTTCACAACTTCATCCTCGTGACAGCGGACGGCTGTGAAACAGGGCAGAAGATTTACACCGAAAACGGCATCATCACCGCCGTGACGGAGGAAAATCTGCCCGCGGAACGTGAAATCGACTGCGGTGGTGACTACCTCTCGGCGGGATGGATCGACATTCACACCCACGGAGCCGGCGGTGCGGATTTCCTCGACGGAACGCCCGAAGCGTATCATACAGCCGCACGGATGCACGGAATCCACGGAGCCACGACGATTCTTCCGACGACGACTTCCGTTGACCGTGACCGGATCGTGCAGGCGGCATCCGCATTCGAGCAGGCGAAGGAGTACCGCGATATCCCGGACATGCCAGGACTGCATCTCGAAGGACCGTACCTCGCCGCATCGCAGAAGGGTGCGCAGGAGGATCGGTTCATCCATCCGTTTGACAAAACCGAAACCGACGAAATCCTCGCCGCATCCGATAAAATCCTGCGATGGACTGCCGCACCGGAGCTTGACGGAGCCGCGGAATTTGCGGAAACGCTCACATCGCGCGGAATTCTCCCCTGCATCGGTCATACGGATGCGACATTCAGCGAAACAGAGACGGCATTTGCGCAGGGATTCACGCACATCACGCATCTCTACTCCTGCATGAGCACCGTGCACCGGGTCAATGCATACCGGGTTGCGGGCGTGCTTGAGGCGGCGTATTATCTGGACGACATGACGGTGTAAATCATCGCGGACGGCTCGCATCTCCCAGCGGAACTGCTGAAATACGTGGTGAAGTTCAAGGGACGCGACAGAATCGCCCTGGTCACCGACTCCATGCGTGCGGCGGGAATGCCGGAAGGGGAAAGTGTACTCGGCGCTCTTGACAACGGACTTCCCGTGATTGTGGAGGACGGCGTTGCCAAGCTGACGGACAGAACGGCATTTGCCGGCTCCGTTGCGACCTCTGACATGCTCATCCGCACGATGGTGAATCTGGCTGAGGTTCCGCTCCACGATGCCGTGTACATGCAGACCGTCACACCCGCGAAAATCATGGGACTGACGGACAGAGGTGCCGTGAAACCCGGACTGCGCGCGGACTTTACCGTGTTTGACAGAGAAATCCGCGTCACCAAAACCGTCGTCGCAGGGAACGTCATTTATGAATGATTCCTCCGGCTGCGGGACAGAATAAAAGAAACAAAACGAAAGGAACAATACAATGATTACCGAACTCACCCTCAACAATTTTGAAGAAGAGGCAGTCAAATCCGACAAGCCCGTTCTCATCGACTTCTGGGCAACCTGGTGCGGCCCGTGCCGTATGCTTTCTCCCATCGTGGACGAAATCGCGGAGGAACGCACGGACATCAAGGTCTGCAAGGTCAATGTGGACAACGAAAACGAACTCGCCGCGAAATTCGGCGTTATG
>JAFTPW010000338.1:0-4280 GCA_017463075.1 Clostridia bacterium | reverse complement strand
TGCCATCCTCTCCGGCACGCACAGAATCGAGCGGATCACGTCATCCCTCATCCCGCCGCTCACGCTTCTGTACATCGCCGTCACCGTGTGGATTCTCTGCCGCAATGCCGCGCTTCTGCCGGGGATTTTCGGGGACATCGTCGTCTCCGCGTTCTCTTCCCGTGCCGTATCCGGTGCCGCAGTCGGATTCGGCGTCCGGGAGGCGTTCCGGTTCGGGATCATGCGCGGGATTTTCTCAAACGAAGCCGGATGCGGAACTTCTCCGACAGCACACGCGTCCGCGGAAACGAAAAGCCCCCACCATCAGGCGACCCTTGGAATGGTGGAGGTGATATTCGATACGCTGATTCTGTGTACGCTGACGGCGCTGGTGCTCCTGATCGCTGACCGGAAGTTCGGGGTGATTCCGTGGAAATGCGACGCGGATGCCGCTCCGGTGACGCTCGATGCGTTCCGACTGCTCGGCGGTGACACGGTTCACACGATTCTGCAAATTTCCGTGCTTCTGTTCGCGTTCAGCACGATCATTGCACAGATTTTCTACGGCACATCCGCTGTCATGTATCTGAGCCGTGCCCGTCTGCCGCGGATTCTCTACGCCGCTCTGTCGGTTCTGTGCGCATTTTTCGGTTCGGTGATTTCTTCGCCGGTGATGTGGCTTCTCGCTGACGGAATCATCGGGATCATGACCGCTGTCAACTGCGCTGTTCTGATTCTTCTGCGCCGCCGGATTGTTCCTCCGGAAGACGGATGACCACGTCGGAATTGCTGCCCGCGTTGAGAAGCACGATCATTTTCAGGAGCTTCACCGCACCGTCGATGTGGTACGCGCCGCTGAGCTTGTACTTGCCGAGCTTGAGATTGATATAGATCTTGTCGTGCGCGGTGAATTTCGCGTTGTAGTGCTTGAGGTAGTACGGGAAGTATTTGTCAAGCGTCTTGTCGTACTGCTCGCCCGCGTCCTTGAGACGGGTGAAGCGCGCCTTGCCGAAGAGGTGCTTGGCGTCGTCGTGGTGCTTCTGATTGATGAGAGTACCCTTGCCGTACAGCTCCAGCGGCTTGCGCTCGAAGAGAGTTTTGGCAGCCTCCATGGGATCCCCGAGCGAAAGCAGATACGTGTCGATGCTGTACATCATGGATGCGGCAAGCTGCTCCGCGGTGTGGGACTTGAGCGAGGTGGATTCGTTCTTCGTGTACAGTCCGATCACGTCCGCGAGGGTGTTCATCATGTCCATCTTCAGCCGCTCGACGTCGCTCTCCGTCACCAGTCCGATGCGCTCGGCTTCGGCGGACAGGGAGTTTGCGTAGTTGTTCCGGTCGAGATTATCGGGATTGATCGCACGGTAGGATGTCAGTCCGTTCTCATTCATCGTCTTTGTCCTCCTCGTCGGGTATGTCTTCCTTGGCAAGATTCAGAATCGGGCCGTCCATGGAGTTGAGAACCTTGCTGTGTTCGTAGAATTCGTCGAATGCGTCCAGTTCCGCGTCCGTGAAGCCGTCGGCGTTGTAGTCGAAGTCTTCCTCGTACATATCGTGATCCGCGACGTCGTCGATGCCGAAGAAATCCTCGCCGTAGGAGGAAACCGTTGCGCGCCGTGCGGTGTGGATGCCGTTGTCCTCGTATTCCACAGGAGCTTCGCGGGAGCCCTGTTCGGGTGTGTAGTCCAGCTCGTCGCGGTCCTTGTACCATTCGTAATACTTGTCCCCGCTGTTGATCTTGCGGATGATCTTTTCGGTTTCACGCGCCTGGAGCGTGTCAATGCTGCCGCGGCAGTAGAGTTCAAACCGTTCGAACAGTTCCCCGATCAGCTCGCCGTCGGAAATTTTGTCGTCGGTTTCAGTTTTGATATAATAGAAGAGATATGTGACCTCGTTCAGAACGTAGGTATAGTTTTCCTTCGTGATGTACCGGGACGTGCAGAACCGCTTGATGATCTCGGCAACCGCACCCACGCCGATTTCGATGCGCTCGTTTTCCACAAGGGATTTGTTCCGCATCTCGGACAGTTCCTTCGCGTCTTCTTCCGACAGAACCAGTCCGTACTGCGAAGATACTTCGTTCAGTGCCAGAATTTCCTTCGATACCGGCCGCAGTGATATGTTTTCAATGGATATCAGCTCATGCATACGATTGATTTCTCCTTCTTCTTCCGCGCATTTGATCTGCGGGAAAAATTTCTGTAAAAAGTTCGGAAACCCTCTTGACAAACGGCAGAAAATGTGATATCATATATGTGTGGAAATTTATATAAATAATTTCTGCGCGTTCATATTGTTAATTATATCACTTGCGGGAAGTTCTGTCAAGTGTTTTTTTATTTTTACTTCTTCGGAACAGCTTCGAGCATTTTGATTTTGATGCCCTTTTCGGTAAAACTGCGCTCGTATTCGGTGACGATGTTGGTTCCGGCACGTTCGGAGGCATGCAGATCGCGGGTTTCAAAGACGATTTCGAATCCGCACTGCGGGAGCATTTCCACGGTGTAGTCGAAGAGGTCGTCGTTGTCGGACTTGAACGCGAATGCCGCGCCGGGTGCGAGAACACGCCTGTAATTCGCGAGGAATGCGGGGCTGGTCAGACGTCTCTTGGCGGTGCCTGCCTTGCTCCACGGGTCGCTGAAGTTTGCGATGATTCCGGCGAGAGAGTCATCGGGCATCTTTTCCATCACGCTGTTTGCTTCTCCTGCAATGAAGCGCACGTTGCCGCGGAGCTCCTCGGGGATGTTCCACGCGTCGCCGTTTTTGTACAGATCGCCTTCGGGAGAGAGCCAGCCGCCGTTGGGAGCCATGTCGCCGAGATTCCGGCTTCTCGCGTATTTTTCAACCGCGCAGACACAGACATCCGCAACGCGTTCCAGTGCGATGTAGTTGAATTCGGTATCGCGCACGGACAGACGGGTGATAAAATCGCCCTTGCCGCATCCGACTTCCAGCTTGAGAGGACGGTCGTTTCCGAACACTTCTGCGGCGGGAGTCCAGATTTCTGCGGTATCCGGGTATAAAAGTGCGGAAAGTGCGAGAAGTCTTTCACTTCCGTGGCGTTTTTTTCTCATTCTCATATTGATTTACGCTCCGTTTTTTGATAGAATATAGGTAAGTGATTTTTTTAGCTTAACGATGATTGCCAACCATGACATTATATCATAAGAATATGAAAAAATCTACCGAATAAAATCCCAAAAGAGAGGTGAGTTTGCAGGATGGAATTGAATATTTTCATGAGAGAGCTTCAGTCGGCTCTGGTGCAGCGCGGGATTCCTGACGAGATGGCAGCCAAGCAGGTCGCCAACTTCCGCCGGTCCTTCACCGCCGACGATCTTTCTGAAATTGAAGCAATCCAGTCAAACGATGAAATAGAGCAGCTGGCCGACAGCATCTCCGCGGTCATTATCCGGAAGATGAAAGCGGCGCGCGCTGCTCAGCAGGCACAGATCGCTCCGTCAAAGGAAAATGTGCCGGAAGAGCCGCCCAAACCGGTTCAGGAACCGAAGCCGAAGCCCGCTCCCAAGCCGGATGTAAAGGATCTCTTCGACGATGACGCGGACGAGTACTTCGAATACTCTCCCGAATCCGCGACGACAACCAAGGGCATGATTATCTTCTGGGTGGGTCTCTTCCTCACGCTGCCCATTACACTCGGACTTCTGGCGGGCATCTTCCTTGTCTTCGCTGCACTGTTCATCGGGCTTGCCGCACTGATCGTCGCAGGATGCGTTCTGCTGGCAGGTGTGGGTGCCGCCGGTGCCGTTGTGTCCCTCGTGGGCATCATCTTCGGCATCACGCAGCTGTTCTCCTTCGTGGCGGCGGGCATATACGAAATCGGCCTCGGCATCATGGTCGCGGGCGCGGTTCTGTTCGTTGCTGTGCTGATCTACAACATTTCCGTACGTCTCCTTCCCTGGATCATTTCCCAGGTAGGAACCTTCATGGGCTTTGTTTACGGCAAGCTCACGGATTTAGTCTTCGTCAGCAGCCGGGCGGGCTATCAGCGGGGCGACCCCAATCCTTGGTTTCTCTGATCGGAGCCGGCCTTCTGGTGATCGTGGGGCTTGTGACCTGCATGATCGCGCAGAACATGGCTCAGGCAAACGGCGAGTACCTGTTCTCCGAAATCCGGGGTGAGGACAATGTACAGACCGTGGATCTGACCGACTCGGAAATCTCCAAAATCGAGCTGATCGTGGAGGACGCCGAGATCAACATCATCGGCAAGAGCGACAGATCCTACATCGAATTCGTCAACTTCAAGGAAAACTACTATTCCCTCTCCGCTACCAACC
>JAFTPW010000337.1:0-4209 GCA_017463075.1 Clostridia bacterium | reverse complement strand
GAGGCTGTGGTAGACACCCTGCTTCGCGAGGAGCTCGTCGTGATTGCCGGCTTCCATCACAGTGCCGTCCTTCATTACAATGATGATGTCGGCGTCACGGATCGTGGAAAGACGGTGCGCAATAATCAGACTGGTGCGGTTCTTCATCAGAGCCACCATCGCCTGCTGAATGTGCATTTCGGTTCTCGTGTCAACGGAGGATGTCGCTTCGTCCAGAATCAGAATCTTCGGATCTGCCAGCACCGCACGGGCAATGGACAGGAGCTGACGCTGACCCTGGCTGAGGTTACTGCCGCCTTCCGCGAGAATCGTGCCGTAGCCTTCGGGCAGACGGGAGATGAACTCGTGCGCTTCCGCCATGTCCGCCGCCTGCTCAATTTCGCTCTGTTCCGCGTCCAGCTTGCCGTACTTGATGTTGTTTCCGATCGTGTCGTGGAACAGAACGGTGTCCTGAAGTACAATCGCAATCGCACTGCGGAGGGTTTCCTTCGGAATGTCGTTGATGTTGATGCCGTCGATCTTGATTTCACCCGAATCCACGTCGTAGAATCTCGTCAGCAGGTTTACAACGGTCGTCTTGCCGGAGCCGGTTGCACCTACGAGCGCGATCTTCTGACCGGGCTTGACCTTCAGATTGAAGTCGTGAAGCACCTGCTTGCCGGGAATGTAGGAGAAGTCGATGTGGTTGAACTCGATCTCACCCTTGATTTCCTCGACCTTGATCGGGTTGGTGCCTTCGTCCAGTTCGTTCGGAGTTTCAAGAATCGTGAAGACGCGTTCCGCACCCGCAATCGCGGTCAGGATACTTGCGTACTGGTTGGAAATCTGGTTGATCGGCTGGGAAAGCTGACGGGAGTACTGGAGAATCGCCTGAATGTCACCGACGGAAATCGCACCCTTCATGGTAAAGAATACGCCTGCCGCCGCAACGATGAGGTAGTTCAGGTTGTTGATGATGTTGTTTGCGGGACCCATCAGACCGCCCCAGACGTTCGCACGGATACTGCACTTGCGGAATTCTTCACTGATTTTCGCAAATTCCTCGCATGCGTCGTCTTCCTTGCCGTACGCGATGACGGTCTTGAAGCCGGTGACCATTTCTTCCACCTGCGTGTTCATCTGTCCGAGAAGAACCTGCTTCTGCACGAAGTATTTCCGCATGAATTTGGAGAGGTTCATGGAAACGATCACGGTCAGCGGAATTGTAATCAGGGAGATGATTGCCATCCGCCAGTCGTAGTAGATCAGCATCGCGAAGGCGCCGATCAGGGTCAGGAACGCGGAAATCAGCGACGTGATCGACGAGGAGATCGTCATGGAGATGTTGTCGACGTCGTTGGTCATACGGGACATGATGTCGCCGTGCGCGTGGGTGTCGGTGTATCCGATCGGGAGGAAGGAAATCTTGTCAAACAGATCCTTCCGCATGGTGTAAACGGTGGTCTGGGAGATCTTCGTAGATGCAAAGCCCTGACAGAGCTGGATCACCGCGCTGAAAATGTACACGATGCCCATGAGAACGAGGGTTTCGATGAGAGTGTCGAAGTCCACGTTCAGCTTGCCGGCGGACAGGGTGATGGCGTCGATGGCTTTCCCCTGTAAATTCGGGATGGTCAGGTTCAGGAAAGTCGAAATGATCGTCGTGACCATAATCAGGAACACGAGATACTTGCTCTTGCCGATGTATTTCACGAGCTTGGCGATAGTAGCCTTGGCATTCTTCGGCTTTTCGCGTACCATGTTCCGACCGTGAGGACCGCGGGGAGCGTCATTGTTCTTCTTCATCAGATCGCGGAGCTCGTCTGCGGAGAGTTCCTTGTTCTTTTCCCCGGGTTTTCCGCCCGGTTTACCAGGCATCGGTGGCATTCCGCCGTTCTTCGGGGGCATTCCGCCGTTTTTCGAGGGCATCGGAGGCATTCCGCCGTTCATGTTCTCAGCCATTGATATCACCTCCGTTGTTCTTCATCTGTGAATTGTAAATATCGCGGTATGCGGCACTGGACTGCATCAGGTTGTCGTGATTGTCGAATGCCGTGATTTTTCCGTTTTCGATGACCGCAATTCTATCGGCGTGCATGACACTGGCGATACGCTGTGCGATCATGATGACGGTGGTGTCTTCGAATTCCTCGTTGAGCGCCTTTCTGAGTTTCGCTTCGGTGCTCAGGTCAAGCGCGGAGGTGGAGTCGTCGAAAATGATGATTTCCGGATGACGGAGCACGGCGCGGGAGATTGCCACACGCTGCTTCTGACCGCCGGACAGGGATGCGCCCTTCTCCGCAACGTAGGAGGTATAGCCGTCCTCCATCTTGGAGATAAATTCATCCGCCTGTGCGATTCTTGCGGCGTTCTGAATTTCTTCCATGGTTGCGTCGTCCTTACCCCAGCGGATATTTTCGTCGATGCCGCCGGAGAACAGCTCGCTCTTTTGCAGAACAAAGCCGATCTTTGCGCGGAGTGCCTCGAGATCCCATTTTTTCACGTCAACGCCGTCCACATAAACGGTGCCGGAAACGGTGTCGTAGAAGCGCGGAATGAGGTTGACAAGGGAGGATTTGCCGGAGCCGGTCGCACCGATGATGGCAACGGTTTCGCCCTTCTTCACTTCAAAGGAAATGTTGTCGAGAACGTTGTTGCCGGCAGCACCCGGATACTTGAAGGAAACGTTTTCAAAGCGGACGGTGCCCTTTTCCGTACCGTTTTCGACGGAGCCGCTGACGATGACCTGATCGGCTTCGAGAACCTCGCGGACACGGGCAGCACAGGCATTACCGCGGGCGATATTCTGGAAGATCATGGAGATCATCATGATGGAGCCGAGCACCTGCGTGATGTACTGGACAGCCGCCATGACGTCACCGACCTCGATTTTTGCCGCTTCGACCTGAAGACCGCCTATGTAAATGATGGCGAGGACGGAGACGTTCATCACGATGGAGAGAATGGGCCAGATGGCGTTCATGATGTAGCTTACCTTGAGGTTGGTGCGCTGGAAATCGCGGTTTGCTTCATCGAAGCGTTCGATTTCGTGCTCTTCACGGGTGTATGCCTTGATGACGCGGGCGCCGGTTACGGTTTCCTGCACCACGGAGTTCACACGGTCGAGCTTCTTCTGCACTACCGAGAACATGGGAACCGCCTTGAGCACCATGACCAGAACGATCACGATGACGAACGGCAGGGCAACCAGAACCACGGAACCGAAGGAAATGTCAAGCGTGAGACACATGACAAGACCGCCGATGAAGTGGATGGGTGCGCGGACAAACATGCGGAGGATCATCTGCACCAGATCCTGTAAGGTGGTGATGTCGTTGGTCAGTCGGGTTACGAGGGAGCCGGTTGTGAATTTGTCCGTCTGCTCAAGGGAGAGTGACATGACCTTGTTGAACGCGTCCACACGGAGGTCGTTGCCGAAGCCCTGGGACGCACGGCTTGCGGTGTAGCAGCACATCAGACCCATGAAGCCGCCGATGGCTACCAGACCGAGCATTTTCAGAGCGGTGATGAGGATGGTCTGCATGACGATGTCCGCGCCTTCCATGTTTCCCGCGCCTACCGCAACCACAGTGTTGACGATTTCCGCCATCAGCCTGGGCTGGAACAGGTCAACGATAACTTCGCCCGCCATAAACAGCGGAGAAATGATCGCAAAGAACCAGTATTTCTTCAGGTAGGACTTGATTTTTACCTTATTCAATAGAGATCGCCGCCTTTCTCGTTGTCCCGGAGAATACTGCCCTTGATTTTCGTCAGCAGCTTCACCAGAGTTTCGTATTCGCTGTCGGTCAGATCCACCATGGCAAGAGCTTCCTCATCGTGAATGCGCTTGCGGATGCGGTCGTCGAGTTCCCTGCCCTTTTCCGTCAGAAAAACACGGGTCGCACGGAGATCGTAGTCGTCGGGTCTGCGCAGAACATAGCCGTCCTTTTCCATCTTCTGAAGTGCCACGCTGATCGTCGGCGCTTTCAGATGGGTGGCGTTGACCAGATCCAGCTGGGTTCTGCCGTCCTTCTTTGCCAGCTCCATGAGAAGCAGGCGTCCGGACTTCTGCTGAATCGGGTTGTCATTGCCCTTTTCACGGATTTTGTCACCCATCAGACGCGAAATTTCGCCGATCAGCATCATGGGAGACTTGCGGTAATCCAGCATTTCGTCCATGTGCTCGGGTGCTTTTCCGTTCACTTTCAGATTCATTTTTACCTCCTC
>JAFTPW010000336.1:0-3139 GCA_017463075.1 Clostridia bacterium | reverse complement strand
GTACGGTGGACAACGGCGTCGGCTTCGCGGTGAGCGTACCGGAGTTTGGCTCTGCATTTCACATCATTTGCAATCCACGCGGGATCGGACGGTGCGTGAACGCCGGTGATGCTGACGGTCTTCTGGAACAGCGGAGCTTCATCGCCGAGGGTGACGCGGTTTGTGACGGCATCCTTTGCGAGAACGAACACGTGCCGTCCCATGGAGATGCCGAGCCCTTTGCGCTGACCGATCGTGTAGCACCACTGACCCTTGTGTTTGCCGAGTACGGTGCCGTTTTCGTCGATGTAATCGCCGGGGACGGGAATTTCGCCGGTGTGCCGCGTGATGAAGGAGACGTAATCGCCGTCGGGGATGAAGCACACGTCCTGAGAATCCCTGCGCTGCGCGTTTTTCAGGCCTGCCGCTCCTGCCATTTCTCGGATCTCGGGCTTGGTGTAGTTTCCGAGAGGGAATTCGGCGCGGCGGAGCTGATCCTGCGTGAGCATGGCGAGGACATAGCTCTGATCCTTCGTGATATCGGCAGCTTTGCGGATGGTAATATAGCCGTTCATATTCTCGAGCTTTGCGTAGTGACCGGTGATGACCCTGTCACAGCCGTTCTGCGCGGCAAAATCGGCAAGGAGACCGAACTTGATCTCGCGGTTGCAGACGACGCAGGGGTTCGGCGTTCTTCCGCTGAGATATTCCCGCGCGAAATAATCCATGACGGCGGCGCGGAATTCGTCGTGGGCGTAAACGGCGGTATGATTCACTCCGGCGGTTTCACACACGGCTGCGGCGTCGGCGATGTTTTTCGCGTCCGCGTCGGCGTCATGAGAACCCGGTGCGGCAAGAGCCAGCGTTGCGCCAAGGAGGGAAGTACCGTATTTTTCTTTGGATAAAAGGAGCGCGGCAGAGGAATCCACTCCGCCGGACAGTGCGATCAGATGCATAATTGTTGGCTTTCGTGTTGTTTGGGATGGAGAGATATTAATATAATGCAGGATGAAGTTTTGCGAATTGCGGCAAGGAAGGGACTTGCTCCTCCTGCGGGTTTTATTTAAAACTCAATATCGCAGATCGGCAGGATCGTGTAGCCCTGTGCGCGGATCCAGTCGATGAGGTCGCCGAGGATGGCTGCGTTGGTTTCGGATTCGGCATGCAGGAGGTAGACACAGCCGTTGTGAAGTCCGGTTTTCAGCGCATTGAGCGCGTCTTCGTGGGACCACTGGTTATTGGTGTCGTAATCCTTGTAGGTGCAGGACCAGAGAACGCTCGTGTAGCCCATCTTGTCGGCAAGGCGGAGCGACCATTGGTTCATATCCCCTGACGGCGGACGGTAGTACACCATCGGCGGTGCATCCGGGAAGGACGCGTAGAAGAGATCCTCAAGTCCGGTCAGTTCCGCCTGGAATTCCTCAGCCGAGAGGGATGCCATCTGCTTGTGGTTCACGGAGTGATTGCCGACCATGTGCCCTTCGTCGAGCATCCGCTGGATCAGCTCGGTTTCCTTTTCCACATACGTTCCGGTGAGGAAGAACAGGGCGGGAACCTGCTTCGAGCGGAGCGTATCGAGGATGGACGCCGTGGTGCCGTATTCGTAGCCGCAGTCGAAGGTGAGGTAGCAGACCTTCTCTTCGGTGTTGCCGCGGTAGATGCCGTGATACTGATCGAGAAGCTCAAGCACGGAGTCCCATCTGTCCCACGCAACGGTCACTTCGCCCGTGGTGAGGTCGCGGGTCAGCTTGCCGGTGTACCAGTCCCCGGAGTCGGCGCTGTCTTCAAAGGGAACACCCCAGACGGAGTTGAGCTCGGAGAGGGTCGCAAGTCCGCTGTCGTCGCGTGCGGGAATGCTGTAAACGTATTTGCCGTTCACGAAATCCCAGTATTTCCCGTTCTGGAAGCGTTCGCCGGTGTTCTGTGAGGTCTGCGTGCCGTCGGATGCACCGGACTGCTCGGGCGTGACGGGAGCTCCGGAGGTGTCGGTTTCCGCATCGGGCTGGACAGGCGTGCCGTCTTCGGTGGTTTCAGCGACCGGACGTCCGATGCCGGCAGTTTCCGAAACCTCGGCGGGCTTCTGTCCGCATCCGGCAAGAAGGAGAACGGAAAGCAGCAGGGACGTGAGAATGCGCTTTGTATTTTTTGTTTTCATGATACACTTTCCCCATTTTAAAATGATATCTTGTCTACATTTTATCATATAATACATGCTTTGTCAATTCTCATTTTCGCCCGGCGGTGACATATTTTATACAATTCCGACGAAATGTCCGGATGCGGAGCGCGGAGTTTACGCCGAACTAACAAAACAATCTTGACAAATGATTGAATTCAAGGTATAATGAAGTATCAACGCATCCCGCGGACGATTATGCGCGGATGACATGAAAAACTATCCCGGAGGCATATTATGACTTCAAAGAAACGCATTCTGGCGGCTCTTCTCGCAGGTCTGATGCTGCTTTCCTCCCTCGCTTCCTGCTCCGAAAAGGCAGCGGAGGAAACAGGCACGCAGCCCGGCACGACCGATACCGAAGCAGCTCCCGCAGGTGCAGATGAAACCACCGCCGACACTGCTGAAACCACCGACGGTCTGATCGGCATCGACGTCACCTACAACTGGAAGGACGGCGTGGACGCAAACACCTACGGCGGCATCGACTTCACCATCCTCAACGGCTGTACCGCATCCTGGTACTCCTATCGTGAAATCACCACTCAGGAGACCACCGGCGAACCCGTAAACGACGCAATTTACGAAAGAACCCAGAGAACCAACGAGTTCCTCGATGTCAACGTCCTTGAGCATCAGGTTTCCGACTCCACAACCGAGCTGAAGAACGCTGTAAAGGCAGGTACCGATGACTTCGGCCTCGCACTCTGCACCCTCATGAACTCCTTCGCCGTCGCCATGGAGGGCAACGTTTACGACCTCAATACCGTTGAAGGTCTGCACCTCGATCAGGCATGGTGGGACCAGAACGCGAACGAAGACCTTGCGGTCAACAACAAGCTCTACTTCACCACCGGTTCCTTTGACACCACCCGCTTCGACTCCATCCGCGCTCTGTACTTCAACCAGCAGCTCATCAAGGACTACGGTCTGACCAATCCCTATGAACTGGTTGAAAACAACGAATGGACCATCGACAATTTC
>JAFTPW010000335.1:0-3444 GCA_017463075.1 Clostridia bacterium | reverse complement strand
CGGAATCATCACGCCGAGAGTGCATGCACTGCCGGATTTTTCTGCACAGGATGACAGATGACTGCGCAGACGGTTGGCGTCGCTGTAATTGATGGATTCTCCGAAAGCGGGTGTGAAAATAATCTCGTCAAAGCCGAGTACGGCGAGCTCGGAGATCAGTGCCGCGTCGGTTTCAGCGTCATCCGTGGGAGTGAGAAGCGCGGAAATCCGCATGTTTTTTACCTTTCCTGCGGTCACCGCGGAGGAAAGAAGCGTAAAATTGCGGTCGGAATCGGGAGCCGGCATCCGCATCAACGCACAGAGCGCGGGTGAAGTGTAAATCAGCGTGCCGTTTTCATCGGTGAGCGGCAGGGTAAGCGTGTCGTAATACTCCGCAAGCTGATTGATCGATAATACGATTTCGTCTTCGCTCTCGTAATCGGAAACATCAAGTCCGGCACCGAAAACCGTGGGCGAATGCATCTCGACATCCCCTGCTGTGATGGGCAGAGTTTCGGCGGATTCGTTCTCGGGATATTCAAATTCCATGGATTCCGCCGACGCGACCTTCTGCTTGAGCCAGATGCCGAGTGCGACCGCGAGAATCGTGATGACAAGCGCCGCAACCAGAACGAACAGGATGCGCAGGAATACTTTTTTCGCTTTTCCGCTGCCGGAGCGGGTTCTTCTGTAATATCTCACAGCCGTTCACCGTCAGTCGTTGGACATCGTCATGTTGAAGATGGTGTAGTCGTTGAGCTTGGGCAGCTTTTCCGCGGTGAGGGTGTCTTCGTGCTTCTCGAGGATAATATTGTACAATCCTCTGAGGTAGTCATCCGCAAGGGTATCGAAGTGCTTTTCAATGTATCCGGCATCCTTTTCGAGACGCTGGATGATGGAGAGACCCGCCTCGGTTTCCACGATCATGCTGATTTCGCCGATATCGAGAGCGAACGCCGCTTCTTCGAACGCTTCATCGAACATGCCGCGGGAGACGTAGTAGCCGTCGGTGTTGTTGAACATCTGCCAGTCGTCGCCGTACTTGTTGACGAGCCTGTCAAAATCCTCACCGGCAACCGCGCGGGTCAATGCTTCTTCGGCGAGCTGACGGTTTTCTTCTTCGGTGAGCGTCGTGTCGTTGACGAGAATCTGCTTGACCCGGATCAGCTCATCACCCATCAGAATGGATTTCAGCGTATCATCTCCGGAGGGAAGCTCACCGTTCGCGATCATCTTCGCCATCAGCTCCTCGGCAAGAATGTCGTTGCGCATGAGGAAACGGTACACGCTGTCGTTCATGTTGTACGCGGCGATGGATTCGGCGTAGGCTTCATAGTCGTACCCGTAGCCCTCGTAGATTTCATCCATTGTGATCTCAACCGCATCTTCGATGTACGCGTCGTCCGGCTTGATTCCGTAGTCTTCGCACAGGGAAATCGTCGTGTACAGGCGGATGACGGATTCCTCCACGTCCTCGTTCAGCTCAGCCAGAAGCGCCGCGCCGGAGTCACCGAGCCACATGTCGGGATTTTCGCTGCCGCCGTAGGAAGCCTTGTACTGCAATGCCAGATAACGGTACAGCTCCATCGGAACCTCGTGGCCGTCGACGGTCATCACAGCGGTCTTTTCTTCCTTCGAGCTTTCCAGAATCTTTTTTTCATTTCCGCAGGCAGTCAGGGAAGTGAGCAGAGCGGCAAGGAGAATGGCGGTGACTGTTTTCTTCATATATTTCATGGATGTCAGTGTCCTTCATTTAAATATAATAATACAGGTTAATTATAGCGGAATCAGATGAATACGGTGTGAACAGGGATGCGATTTTCGGTAAACATGAAATTTACAGAATCTGACCGTCTTCGCGCAAAAGTTATTGCAATCGGCGAAGGGATATGGTATAATGGATGTATCAATAACCCGAAGATGGAACAGGTGAATTATGGACGATTTTACTTCCCGTGTTGATTTACAGAAAATTATCGACGATACCGCCCTCAAGGTTGTTTATACACCGGACGATCCCAAGCACATCATGATTTCCTCGTCAGAGGTAACCCGTCCCGGACTTGCGCTCGCCGGATTTTTCGATCACTACGACCCCAAGCGCGTGCAGATTCTCGGAAACGCGGAGCTGATGTTCATCAAGAAGATGTCCGATGATGAAAAACGGACAAAGCTGACCGATTACCTCAAGCGCAATCCCATTGCCATCGTCATCGCTCACGGAAATGAGTTCGACCCCGTTTTAGCGGAGCTTGCCGAATATTTCGAAGTGCCGCTTCTCAGAACCGAGGAAACCACCAGTGACTACATGGCGACCCTGATCTCGTTCCTGCACGTACAGCTCGCACCGCAGATCACCCGTCACGGCGTTCTCGTCGAGGTCTACGGCGAAGGTATCTTCATCACCGGTGACAGCGGCGTCGGCAAGAGTGAAACCGCAATCGAGCTGATTAAGCGCGGTCACCGTTTCATCGCGGACGATGCGGTTGAGCTGCGCAAAGTATCCTCGAAGACCATCGTCGGCACATCTCCCGAGCTGATCCGGTATTACATCGAGCTGCGCGGCATCGGTATTGTCGACGTGCGCCGTCTGTTCGGTATGGGTTCCGTCAAGCAGACCGAATAGGTCGACATGATTATCAACCTTGAACCGTGGGTGCAGGGCAAGATGTACGACAGAATGGGTCTGGATACCGAGTTCACCGACATCATGGGCATCAAGATTCCGACGACCACCATTCCCGTCAAGCCCGGCCGTAACCTTGCCGTCGTTCTGGAAATCGCGGCGATGAACAACCGTCAGAAAAAGATGGGCTACAACACTGCGGAAGAGCTGAACAAGAAGCTGATGCAGAGCATGGGTCTGGACGAAGAATAACATACCGGCATTCACAAAACATAAAAATTTTTCAATACCGTTCTCTTGCTCTTGCAAAGGGGACGGTATTGTGCTATAATGAGAAACGGAAAGCATATCCACAATTCAATAGGTTACAGAGTAGATTCTGAGGCGTCAAGTGCCGGCGGAACGGGGAGTTGTTCGTCGGACGAAAGCGCAAGCTGCGGTCTCAGTTTCGCATCCCGCTGTCATTCAAAGAGCGCATACTCTCATAAATGTTCAGGCGGAACGGGTGCTTTCCGTCTATTTTTTTATGGGAGGTTTTGTTTATGCAGAACAAATACCGCATTCGTCTTGTGGTGAACGGTGCCATGCTGATCGCCCTGGAAATCGTACTGAACCGGTTCCTCTCCATCAACACAATGGGGCTCAAAATCGGATTCAGCGTCGTCCCGATCGTCATCGGTGCAGCATTGTACGGCCCGTATTTCGCGGCTGTCATCTACGGTCTTGCCGATCTTCTGGGCGCATGGCTCTTTCCCATCGGTCCGTATCATCCCGGCTTCACGGTCTGCGCGGCACTGATGGGCCTCATTTACGGCTTCTGCCTGTATCAGAAACAGTCG
>JAFTPW010000032.1:0-7963 GCA_017463075.1 Clostridia bacterium | reverse complement strand
TTGTTCGGGTAAATTTCAGCCTGCGGCGCGGTTTGGGTTTACTCTGTTTCTGTTGACGGAACGTCCGCAACACCGTAGGGTTGGGGCTTGCCCCCGACCGCAGGTTCAAACAAAACTTCCGGCGATGAACCTGCGGCGCAAACATGGATTTACTCACGGCGATGCTCCGGGACGCCACCCTCAACAAGCCTTCCCCGTGCAGTCGCTGGAAATTTAGGCTTTACTGACGCAGCCGGGGAAGGTGTCACGGTTTTTTCTCAAAAAATCGTGACGGATGAGGCGTGACACCATTCTGCGGCGCGGATGTCAGTTTGCGTCTTCACCCCATCTCCGCAAAGCTGCCGACATACTCGTGAATATCGCCGAACACATCCAGGTTCGCGTCCTTTCTGAGATACAGCGGGTGATGCGGATGACCGCCGTTTTTGCTTCTCTGACCGCAGGTGAACCACTGTGCGCCGTAGCGTTCGCCGAGCGTGATCATGTCGCGGACGCAGGCGGGGAGATAGGGGCGTTTTTTGATGATCGTGCCCCATGCTGCCCAGACGCCGGGGCGGTTTCCGTTTTCTGCGGCGATTCTGAGGATGTATTCGAACGCCTTCATGTTCTCGCGGTGCAGGGCGTCGTTGCAGGTTTTTTCCATCTGATCCGGGTCGGTGGCGCGCTGGGCGTAGACGTTGAACATCACAAAGCTGTCGTAGCCGTTGCCGAGGGCGATGCGTTCCACGGATTTTAAGGTATTGTCGAGGTTATCCGGTTCTGCGGTGGACGGGTTGATGCCGATGGCGATGAGGGGATTTCTGCCGCGCGTGCCGAGAATGTAACGGTATTCGGAGTAGAAATCGGGGACGTAGAGCCATTTTTCGCGGTCGTAGGCGGCATTTTCGGAGGGAATGAGCGCGTCAGCGAAGGAGAGAACGGGGATTTCAGTCGTCGGGGACTGCGGTATATGAGCCATGGTGATTCTCCGGTGGTGTTTTTTTCTTTCATTATAGCACAATTGATTCCCCGATGCATGAACGTGCGGTTAACGATGGGGCAGGATGATGTGAACGTAAAAATATTAACGAAAAACGTTAAAAAATACTTGACAATCGTTAACGGCGGTGGTATAATGGGGACAGAAAGCAAAACGAAAATTTCAACTTGCGGAGGCAAAAATGGAAAAGATTCAGAAAACATCATCGGTGATCGGGAAGATCCTGTCCGCTCTGCGCGGGATCGTGTTCGGCGTGGGATGCGCGGTCGTGGTATTCATGGTGCTGGCGGCGTTTGTTCCGCTGGAGAAGATCATGGATGTATCGCACGTGACGCTGGAGCTGGGTTCGGTGGAGCTCGGCATTCATCCGGATTATCTGCCGGAGACGACGCGGCTGTACGTGGAGCTGATGCTGGCGCAGGCGCTCGTGCAGGCCGGATTTACATGGGCGGTGCTGGGGATTCTCGGAAAGATTTTCAGACCCATGTCGGACGGCAGACCGTTTGATGCATCGGTCTCGGGTGCGCTCAGAAATCTGGCATGGACTGTGCTCTGCTTCGGAATCGGCGGCGGGATTCTGGAAAGTGTCGTGCAGACTTTGCAGTTCGCGGCGTTTGACGTGACTTCCCTCCTGATGAGCGAGAAGATCACGTCCTGCACGCTTGTGACGGAGATGGACACGGGATTTATCGGCATGTTCGCGGTGCTTCTTCTGCTGAGCCACGTGTTCCGCTACGGCGAAGAGTTGCAGCAGCTTTCCGACGAGACTCTGTGAGGTGTGTGATGCCGATTATTTTACGACTTGACCGCGTGATGGCGGACCGGAAAATGTCGCTCACGGAGCTGTCCGAGCGGGTCGGGGTTGCGAATGTGAATCTCTCGAAGCTGAAAAACGGCAGGGTCAGCGCGATCCGGTTCTCGACACTTGAGGCAATCTGCGACGTTCTCGACTGTCAGCCGGGCGATATCCTCGAATTCCGCCGGGATGAGGGTGCGGAGAAGTAAAATTTGCCGAAAGTTCACATGTCTGCCTTGTAAATCTTCCGCGGATGTGGTATGATGATGGCAGAAACAACGCAATACTGGAGGAATATCCCATGAAAAAACTGAGACTGTGTGCGGCTGTGCTTGCCTGCCTTGCGGCGATGTCCGTGACGGTGCATGCATCCGAGCCCGGGACTGCGGCGGAAATTGCCATCGACGGCATGGTTCCCCTGGCAGTGACGAGTGCCTTGAGTGACCCGAATATCCCCTGCGGCGTGCTGTTTGACGAATCCGCTGACACCGGCGTGGAAGTGCGCACCGATGCCTTTACCGTGAACACTGCCCACCGCGTGCGGGATTATCTCGACGCCGTTGCGGTGCAGATGAACGACGGGGACGACATCCCGGAAAACACCCTCGTTGAAGTGGCAGTCTACGGTACCAACGACGAGGAAACGCTCGGCTGGACGAAGCTCGATGTGACTGCTGTGACGGAGGCTGAAAACGGCTTCTACGTATTCGACATCGACTGCGGCAAGACGAAGTATGCGTTCCACCGCGTTGCGTTCACGGCGCTCTCCGGTGACGGCTTCACGGTGACGGAAATCTCCCTGTTCAAGACCGACCGCGGCGGACCGGAATACCGTTACGACCTCGGTGACAGCATCGAAGCGGGCGAAATCCCGAAGCTCGTTCCCGTATTCGAGATCCCGGAACGGC
Organism: Clostridia bacterium; assembly: GCA_017463075.1. Classification (GTDB taxonomy): domain Bacteria; phylum Bacillota; class Clostridia; order Oscillospirales; family CAG-272; genus UMGS1696. The sequence goes on along the minus strand of JAFTPW010000032.1, from coordinate 5,280 downwards.
GCGTGCCTGCATTCAGCCCGATCCCGTGGATGATGAGCAGAACGAAGAATGCATAACCCGATCTGAAACCCAACTGAAAAACGGAAGCTGACCCTGTTTCGGGTGAACTTCCGTTTTTTGTTATGCATCACGCTTCGCCGTAGTATTCGTCGAGGACATCGCTGACCGTGTTTGCCCACGTGATGAGGTTTTCGGGGCGGTGGGAGACGGTGGAGATATCCTTGAGGACGAACTCGACCGGGCAGCCGTATTTCTGACAGAGCTTTACGGTGGTTTCGGTTTCGCGGCGGATATGGTCGGGGTCGGTATGAATGGCGACGTTGGCGGGATTTGGCTTGCGTGCGTAGACATAATTGCCGCTGATCCGTTCCGCGAGGATTTCCTCGTTTGCCCACGGGGACACGCCGATTTTGCGGAGGTTGGGGAGCGCGGTGATGACGTCGAATTTGTCGTCGAGCGGCTCACAGCATCCGTAGTAGGTATGGGCGAACCGTTCTGCGAGGGGCATGATGTAGTCGATTTCGAATTCCTTATGCATTTCCGGGGAGACGGAGGAGAACATCTGCGCCATGCCGCGGTACCACGTAGCCTTCCATCCGTCTTCTGCGAGTCCGTTGACGTATGCGGGTGTGCAGTGCAGATTCGGCTGGGTAGGATCGACGTGGGAGTGCTGTTCGATGAAGTCAAGGCGTGCGGAGGCGGCGTCGATGAACTTCCGGATGATGCGGTGCAGGTATTCGGGGCGGTCGTACATGTCGATGAGGATGGGTTCCACGCCGCGCAGGAATGCGATATCGTCCCACGGCGCGAAGTAGAAGCATCCGCATCCGGCGAGCTTCACGGGCATGGCGTCCCCGAGCAGGTCGGTGTAGTAGTTCATGTTCCGCTCGTCCTTGTCGGGACGGAGGGTGAATTCGGGCATATGCATTTTTTCAAGGGCATCCTCGTCCTCGAGAACGTCGCGGAAGGCATGGGAGACGATGTTGTTGCAGTCATCGGTGCGGACAATGTCCTCGTCGCGGGAGAGTCCGATGCCGGTGGAGTCGATTGATCGGGTGACGCGCCAGAACGGTTCAAAGAGGGTGTCGGCTTTGAAGTATTTCCGGCGGTAGAGGAGGGTGCGCAGTCCGTATTCCGCATGTCTCGCGCCGCTGTCCTCGCATTGGCAGGTGAGGGCGTCGTCGATGTTCATCTGATACCACGGGATTTCGTCGAGGAGGACGGTCGGACGGGTGATTTTCAAATCGTTGGTATCCTTCATGCGCCGGTTCATGCGCTGCTGTTCTTCGGAGAGTGCGAGCTCCATGTACCGTTTTGCGAGATCGCGGACGATGGTCTTATCTTTCTGGGTCATGACAGCCTCCGGATGATGGAAATTTTAGTCGGCTTCATTATAGCAGAAAACGGGGACGGATGCAAGCGCGGTGCGGATATCTTTTGTTCATTTTGTTCACAAATCCGCAACTTTTTCGTCGGAACGGGTTGTAATTTCTGAGATGGTATGCTATAATTTGAATCAAATGAACGATATCATACAGGTGGTATTATGAGCGACAAGAACAATATTGCTGTGGAAGAAAAAGCGGCTGAGGTCCCTGCCGTAACTGCGGAAAAGCCGGTGAAAAAGGCGAAGAGAGGGAAGGACTGGCGCCGGGTGAAGACGGTTCCGCCGATGCAGGTGGTAATCCCGTACATCATGGTGGACAGAGTCGGCTCGCAGAACTTCATCACGGACACAGTGGACATAGAGAAGCTGGAAAAGTACATGAAGGAAAAGCAGGCGGAAGGGATGTCGAACATCAGCATGATGCATGTGATGATTGCGGCATACGTGCGTCTGGTATCCCAGCGTCCGCAGCTGAACCGATTCATCCGTGGTCAGCGGATCTGGACGCGCCGGAACGTGGAAATTTCGCTGACGATCAAGAAGGAGATGCTTCTGGAGTCCCCGGACACGGTTGTGAAGATCACGGTACCGCCGGACGCGACTTTGAAGGACGTTTACGAAGCGCTGAACGAGAAGATTGTGAGCTACCGCGAGAATCCGGGCGGGGATTTCGACAAGACCGCGAAGGTTCTGACGTATCTGCCGGGGCTTCTGTTCAAGTTTGTGGTGGCGTTCCTGCGGTTTCTGGACTACTTCGGTCTCATGCCGTCCTTTATCCGTGAGGTGAGTCCGTTCCACTGCTCCTACTTCATTACATCGATGGGCTCGCTCGGGATTCCGCCGATCTATCATCACCTCTACGACTTCGGTACCTGTCCCGTCTTCTTTGCGTTCGGTGCAAAACGCCGTGCCTACGAGCTTGACTCCGAAGGTGCGGTGAAGAAAAAGCAGTACATGGACTTCACCTTCGTGCTCGACGAGCGCATCTGCGACGGCTACTACTACGCGTCCTCTCTCCGTCTCCTCAAACAGATCATCCGCAACCCGGCTCAGCTGGACAATCCCCCGGAGAAGGTTGTTGAGGATATTGAGTGAGCGGTGAGGCGTTTGTGAGGAGGGTACGAGTCGCTTTTTGAAAAAAGTCCCGCAAAAACTTTCGACTGACGAAATCAGTCAGCTGACAGAGGTTTGGGCTCTCTACGGTTATTGTAGTTGATATGATATCGTAGGGGGCTTTTCTTTTGACGGCGTGCGGGATTTTTGTTGGGGAGTATATTTTGCGTTTGCTCTTTCTTTTTTGCGGGATTTATGATATACTGTAAGAAAACGCATGGGAGATATGGTATATGAAAAACAATTCACTTGAGACGGCGTCGGAGAAGGCGCAGAACCGGTATATTTTCTGCTGTATCGCGCTGATTCTGTACACGATGCCGTGTCTGTCGTGTCTGATGCTCCCGATTCTGACGGAGGGCATGACATTCCCGAACATTGCGGCGGTATCGGTGGTTCTGCTCGGCATCGCAGGCGGGCTCATCGGGATCAACCGGTTCAAGGCAAAGCGCGGCCGCGGCATCGTAATCCTGACAGCGGCAGTTTTGCTCGTCCTACATTTCATCGCAGCATTCCTCATCGGCACGTGGTACATCATCATGGCACCGGAGTTTGTGTTATTGATCCTGCTGATCGCGTGGTCGGATGTGGTGGAGAAGCATTGAAATGAAGCCGGATGTGCGGTTGGAATTTTACGGCGGTCGATTCGTGAATCGCCCCTACGGTTTGGCGGACGTTCCGTCAACAGAAACAGAGTAAACCCCAACCGCGCCGCAGGCTGAAATTTACGGAGCAAATCCAGTGACGCATCCCCAAGATCAGCGCCCGAACCACCCAAATCTCGCCGCCGCAGGCTGAAGTTTACCCGGGCAATCCAGTGACGCAAACGATAAAGAGGGATCGCTCCACAAAACAACTGCACGTTGTCCAAATCCCCCTGCCCGCCGGAGGCATTGGGTCCAGGCACTCCTGGTTGCCGAATCGAGAGCCCGGCAACGGAGGGTTCTCGCGCCCGCCGCGCAGGCGTACAAATCCAATTGAAAAGCGGAGCTTTTCTACCTAATCAATTCACGAACGATTTAAACCATACGAAAAAAAGAAAAAATAATAAAAAAGAAAAAATAATAAATATTAAAAGGAGCACACCAACCACCATGATTAAAACTGTTCTCTCCAAAACCGGGGAACCGATCTTCCACCTGCGTGCGGGAGATGCGTCCTACGTATTTTCTTCCTTCCACGGATTCCTCATCCACCTGTACATGGGTCCCGCTGTGTCCGATGACGATCTGGAATACCTCATGGTCCGCGTAGGACATGACTCCGTGGTTCCGCGCCCGGCTGATACCTCCGAATACTGGTTCTCCTGCGATATCGCACCGTTTGAATATCCCGCAAACCAGACCGGTGACTACCGTCCTTCCGCTGTCTCCGTTTCCCACGCCGACGGCTCTGTCGCAACCGCGCTTCGCTATGTTTCCCACGAAATCGTTGCCGGCAAGCCCGCTGTCGATAAGTATCCCGCAGTTTATGCAGGCGATGACGAAGCGGATACCCTCATCATCACCGCGAAGGATCCCGCTGACGGCGTAACCTTCAAGCTCTACTATACCGCGATGCGCGACCTGCCCGCTGTATGCCGCAGAGTTGTCATCGAAAATACCTCCGATAACGCCATCGATCTTGAGCGCGCTTACTCCGCGTCCGTGGATTTTGCAACCGTCGGCGAACCCATGGAACTGCTCCATCTCTACGGCACATGGGGACGCGAACGCACCGTGGAACGCACACCTCTCATGCACGGTTCTCTCACCGTTGACTCCCGCAGAGGCGCGTCTTCCCATCACCATAACCCCTTCGCGGCTCTCGTTGGCGAATCCACCACGGAAACCGCGGGCATGGCGATCGGTCTCTCCCTCATCTACTCCGGCAACTTCGATATCACCTGCGACACCGACCCGTTCGGATGCACCAGACTCATGGCAGGTATCAATCCCACCGATTTCAAGTGGCACCTCGATCCCGGTGAAGCTTTTGTGACTCCCGAAGCGGTCTTCTCCATCTCCGGCGAAGGTCTCGGCAAGATGTCCCGCACCTTCCACCGCCTGTACAGAAAGAACCTCTGCCGCGGTGAATGGCGTGACTCCATCCGTCCCGTGCTCGTCAACAACTGGGAAGCAACCTACTTCAAGTTCGACGACGAAAAGCTCCTCGCGATTGCAAAGGACGCGGCGGATGCGGGTATTGAAATGCTCGTCATGGACGACGGCTGGTTCGGTGTGAGAAACGACGACAAGTCCTCCCTCGGCGACTGGTTCGTGAACGAGGACAAGATCCGCGGCGGGCTGGGCAAACTCGTGGAAGGCATCAATGCGCTGGGGCTGAAGTTCGGTATCTGGTTCGAGCCCGAAATGATCTCTCCCGTTTCCAAGCTGTACGAAGCGCATCCCGAATGGTGCATGCACGTCGAAGGCCGCGACAAGTCCATTGCAAGAAATCAGTACGTGCTCGATATGACCCGCGAAGACGTCCGCGACTACCTGTTCGAGGTCATGTCCGGCGTGCTCTCTTCCGCGAATATCGCGTATGTGAAGTGGGACTTCAACCGCAACCTCACCGAAGTGGCATCCGCGACGCTTCCCGCAGGCAGACAGGGCGAGGTATTCCACCGCTACGTGCTCGGTCTGTATGACCTCCTTGACAGAATCACCACCGCGTTCCCGCATCTCCTGCTCGAAGGCTGTTCCTCCGGCGGCGGACGTTACGATCCCGCGATGCTGTACTATTCTCCCCAGTACTGGACTTCCGACGACACCGACGCAATGGAAAGACTGAACATC
>JAFTPW010000334.1:0-10065 GCA_017463075.1 Clostridia bacterium | reverse complement strand
GCTGAGAACGAAACGGCAGGTGTAGGTCTTTCCGCCGGTGAATGCGGTTCTGCGCGCGAGGGTATCGCTCTTGTCTTCCTCGGACCAGGTCACGTATTCCAGCACGGACTTGCCGGAGACGAAGATATCGCTCTTGATGGCGTCTTCACTTTCGCCGACGGTTGTGCCGGCTGTGGGGAATTCGATGTCTTCGAGACGGACTTTTTCAATCAGAATTGCGGGTTCCTGCGGGTAGCCGAAGTAGAAGCATGCGGTCAGGGAGGAGTGTTCCTCGTTCACAACCACGTCTTCCGCAACGATGTCGCCGCAGTAAACGAGCACTTCGTCGGTGAAGTTGTAGCCGGTCAGGGCATTGACGGTGATGTAGCACGCGTACTTTTCATCGCGGTCGAAGGGCTTTTCGCGGTTCCAGTTCACGTCCTCGCCGTCCTTGACGTAGGTCCACTGCACCATGGCAACGGCGAGAGCTCTGTGGTCGATCTTCATGAACGTGGTGGGCATTTCTTCTTCCACGGGAACTTCCAGACCGGTGAGCTCGAGGAAGGAAATGTCGGTGCGCAGATCGGTGCCGGTGATGGTGATCTTGAGGGTCATGCGGTCCACGCCGTCGGTGAAGGAGATTTCCGCCGTACCGGGCTTGATGGGCGTACCGGTGAGCATCATCATGTTCTGACCGGGCGTTGCGGAAAGACCGTAGTCCGCGAGGGTGTTCGGCATGTCGGTATCGCGCACGGGAGTACCGTCGAGGCCGTGAACGATCTGATAATTTACCGTTTCGCCGACCTTTGCGGTTCTGGTGACGGTGCTTGCGAGCGCTTCGAGGGAGGAAATGACGATTCTGACGGTGTAGTAGTTGGTGAAGCCGTCTTCGTCAACGCCGGAGAGGGTGATCGTCGCCGTACCCGTGCCCGCAGTGGTGCCGGAGATGGTCAGGAAATCCTTGTTCAGGGACGCGGTGAGACCGAAGCGTGAGAGGGTGTTGGGACGTTCGGAATCGATGACAACGTTTCCCGGCAGATTGTGCTCGTAGGTGTTGTAGAAGTCCACGTTGTCGTTGGTTTCGTCGGTGACAACAACGTCAGCGTAGCCCTGTTCGGCAACAACGGTCACCTTCTGGGTCTTTGAAATCTGCTGACCGAAGCTGTCGCGGTAGGATGCGGTGACGGTGTATTTGTATGTACCGGGCTCGGGAATCTGACCGACGAGGACGACGACTTTCTGGGTATCGTCTTCGGGGCTGAGGATGACTTCCGCTTCCAGACCGGAGCCGCCGCTGGTGTGGGACTCGGATACGGAAATTTCGTACTGCTTGAGGGTCGCAATATCGGTGAGCAGCTGAACCTGCTGTCCCGTTTTGATGGTGTGCGTGATGGGCGTGAGATCGGCTGCTGTGACGGCTGTGCTCAGGGAAAACAGCATGCAGAGCGTCAGAATCAGGCTGACCACGCGGATCTTTCTGTTCATGGGATACCTCCGTTGGGATTTGAAAACTTTAACAATTGTATTATAACACGGTTCCGGGAATTTTACAAGAGGATTGCAAAACTTGTTGAAATACGTAGATTTTCACGTCGGTTTGTGATATAATGATATCGTCAAAATATGCGCTTTTATGGAGGAATTATGTCACTCTTAACGATAGAAACCCGCGGTCAGCTCACCGAAAACCGCCATTTCGGCTGTATCGCCGTCGTCGGTGAAAACGGTGTCATCGCGTCGTCCGGTGCTTACCGGGAGGAATACTTTTTCCGCTCCTCGTCCAAGCCGATTCAGGCGCTTCCCGTGCTTCTGCTGGGACTGGACAAGGAATACGGGCTTTCCGAAGAAGAATGCGCCATCATGGCAGGCTCCAATGCGGGCGAAACCTACTGCACGGACGTTGTCACCTCGCTGATGCAGAAGACCGGCGTGACCGAGGACGATCTCGTCATGAATCCGCGCTGGCCGTCCCATGAAGCAACCCGTTACCGCATCATCGGCGAAGGCGGCACGATGAAGAAGCTCTACCACGGCTGTACTCCGAAGCACATCGGGCTCATGCTCGTTCAGCGCAAGCTCACCGGGGATGCAAAGGGGTATCATCTCCCCGAATCCGCGGCACAGAGACTCGTCCGCTATACCATCTCCCTCTTCACCGGCACGCCGTATGAGGAAATCAAGCTCGGCATTGACGGATGCGGCGTTCCCGTGTTCGGCGTTCCCGGAGATGCGCTGGCGAAGTCCTATCTGTATCTCGCCGCACCCGATCTCATTCCCGATGCCGGCTACCGTGCGGTTACCGAGCGCATGACCTCGCTGATGCACAAGTACCCGCACCTGATCCGCGGACGGGAATACCTCTGCACCCTGCTCAACTCCGACGACAATGTGGTTGCAAAGGGCGGCGCATCCGGAGTTTACACCTTCGGTCTGAAAAAACAGCGCGTCGGCGTCATGTACAAGATGTACGACGGTACGGAAACCTCATGGCAGGTGATCGCGGCGGAAATCCTGCGTCAGCTGTATCCCACGGACTGCGCGGAGCTGATTCAGAAGCTCGACACCACGGAGCTCATCGGTACGACATGCCACAATATCCGCTGTATGACAGGGGAGACCGTCGGCGAGATGAAGCCCGTATTCACCCTTGAAAAATAATGTGAGTTTCGTGATATCTGAGCAATATTCTCACCGAAAAGCTGTGAAAACGAACAAATGATGCCCCGATGCCCTCGGATTTGCGATTTTTCTATTGACACCGGACGGTGAATGTGATATCATTTATATAGTGGATTTATGCCCATTTCGCTGAAACACATCGAAAAAACTGTATTCAGAGCTTCACAAACGGAGATCAGATATGATTACAATCTTACAGAACCCCAATGACAACCGAAGATTATCCGCAGTGACCGACGCTGTGACCAACAATCTCCTTCGGAAATATCTTCCCAAGACCGGAAAATTTCTGGATCTGACCGACGGTTTCTTCAAGCCGTTTTCGGATGACTGTGAGATCATCTGCGACGCGGATCTGTCTGCGTGTGAAGACGATACCTTCGATGCCGTGATTGTCAACGGACGGTTTTCCCGGATGAAGTTCCGTGCCGACCGATGCCGTTTCGTCAACGAAGCCCTGCGGGTACTCAAGCCCGACGGCATTCTCGCGTTCGACTACATCAGCCCCGAAGCAATGCAGTTCGTACAGCACATGAACGCCATGAAGAACGCGGACAAAGCCCTGTTCCGTGCGCTGTCTTCCGTGGAGCAGACCTCTATGATGGATGATGTACGCGCAACCACGCAGGAGGAAATCACCGCGCATGCCCGTGCACACTGTGCGGATATCCTGACGACGGCGGCTACCTGTTCCACTGTACCGAGCTTTGCATACGCGCTCAACCAGATGGACGTGGATGAGCTGGAATCCTACATCGACCACCAGATCCGCATCTGCGAGGATCACTTCGTCGCACGCTACGCGATTCAGGGCATGTGCATCTTCCAGAAGAAGCCCTACGACGAGTTCTCCTGATTCAGTAAAATAAACCGGCACTTTTCCGCAAAACGGAGGAGTGCCTTTTTGTATGCATGAGAAAATCCTCTTGATTATTTCTGTCGCCTGTGTTATAATTAAAATAGGAAACTGTACTCTGGGATTCTGTGCCCATGTACGGCGAAAACCGAAAGGATCCTGATTGAATGAAAGACGAAAAATATATTCCCGGCGAAGAGGAAAAAATCGACGCCGCAGCAACACCGTCCGATACTCCGGCGGATGATGGAAAGGAAGAAGTGACACCGGAGGAAAACGCGCCCGCAGCGGACGAAGCACCGGAAACGGAAGCACCTGACGCCGGGGATGCGGCTGAAGAATCCGAAGAAGCCGTTTCACCGGACGCGGAAGGCGAACATGCAGAAGATGCATCTGCCGATGAAGCCGTCGACGAATACGCCATCGAGGACGAGCCGTTCGTGCGCAAGGCAACACCGGAGGAAATCGCGTTCCTGACCCAGCGGATTACCGGGGAAGAGCACTCCCGTGTGACAACGGCGGCACCTGTCCGGACGAGAAATCCCGAGCAGAACCGGAACGTCACAAACGGCATTCCCTCCCGCGGACAGGCTCAGCGGACATCCCACCCCATTCACCGCGAAGTACAGCCGAAGAAGAAATCCGGCCTGTTCCCGGTGATCGTCACGGCGGCACTGCTCGTTGCGGCGATGCTGACCTCCGTGGTCGTGGGCGTGAACCTCGCATATTCCGATAAAGAAGACAACCGCCCGTCCGATTTTGACATGATCGAGACGGAACACAGCGATGCGGCATCGATTGATTCCCTCAGCACCAGACCCGCCGTCGATACCGGAGATACCGCTGAAACCGAACCGGACGAACCCGATACCGACACGGCTGATACCGCCGCTGAAACCGATCCCGTTGAGCCGGATACTGAAACCACCGAGCCGGAAACCGCTCCCGCAGAAACCACACCGCCCGAGACGCAGCCTCCGGAAACCGAACCGCCGGCACCGAAGTACACCATCAAGCTCGATTTCTATGACCGCGACGATATCGTCATCTCCACCGAGCAGACCACGCTGCGGACGCTTCTTGCCGATCTCAGTGTGACGCTCAAGGATTCGGACAGACCGAACATCGGACTTGACGACGTGATTGCGGCGGACACCACGGTGCAGATCGATCAGGTGCTGTATCAGTCCGCGACGGTGACCGAGGCGATTGCGTACGAAACCGAAGTGATCGAGATTGACACCATCCCGCGCGGCGATACGAACTACCTCCAGTACGGTGAGGAAGGCTCGAAGAATCTCTACTACACCGTCGAGTACATCAACGGACAGGAGACGAACCGCACCCTCGACTGGGAGGAAGTCACCAAATGGCCCGTGAACGAAAAGTACGAGCTCGGCGTAGGCGGTACCTTCGTCGGTGCGGACGGCGTGACCTATACGTACTCCCTCAGACGCGTGGTTCCGGCTACATATTATGATCTGACCGGTCCTACTTATCTGGGTCCCGATGCGGATGAAACGGTTATTGCTGTTGATAAGAATAATATTCCGCTGGGTACGATGCTCTATGTAAAGAATGATAAGTACGATTTTGGTCTTCGTATGGCTGCGGACGTGGGTCCGAAAGTGAACGAATGGCAGATTGATATCTGGCTCAGTCACGACAATCCTCAGTTTGAGTCATTCAGCCATACCGGTTACCACTACGACATGGAAATCTACTATGTTGATGTAGAATAATGATTGCATGGAGGTCGTGTATGAATTTCGACAGAATGAAAGCCTTTCAGGAACGTCTTGTGAACTGGCGGATCCCGGGTAACGACTGCATGATCGTCAAGGACGGCGAGGAAATCTACCGTTACATGACCGGATGGGCGGACGAGGAATCAGGACGGAAGATGTCAGGTGACGAACTGTACTATTTCTGGTCGGCATCGAAGGTCATCACGTGCTCCCTCGGGCTCAGACTCCACGAAGAGGGACTGTTTGCGATGAACGATCCGCTCTATGAGTACATGCCCGAGTTCCGGAATATGACGGTGCGGAAGAAAATCAACGGCAGGGATGAGATTGTGCCTGCGGAAAAGCCGATTCTCGTGAAGCATCTCTTCAACATGACCGCCGGATTTGACTACAACCTCAACACCCCTGCGGTGAAGGCAGTCGGTGAAGCAACGGACGGGAAATACCCGACGCGTGAGGTGGCGAAGGCGATTGCGGAATCTCCGCTGTGCTTTGAGCCGGGTACCCACTGGCAGTACAGCCTGTGCCACGACGTTCTCGGCGCCCTCATCGGCGTGATTGCCGGAAAACGGATGCGCGACTACGCGAAAGAAGTGCTGTTCGATCCGCTCGGCATGAACGACACGTGCTATAACCTCCCGGATGAAGCGAAAATGAAGCGGCTTGCGACCCAGTACAACTACCGCGACGATCTCGGAAAGTACCTCCCGACGAACAACACCTGCGGACACATCCTCGGCAGTGAATACGACTCCGGCGGCGCAGGTATTGTATCCGGATGCGCGGATTATATGAAATTCGCGTACACGCTGGCAAACGGCGGCACATCAACGGACGGATACCGCTATCTTTCGCCCGCGTCCGTGGATCTGATGCGGATGAACACGCTGAACGACGACCTGATGCGCGACTTCAACTGGAGCCAGATGGTGGGATACGGCTACGGATACGGCGTGCGGACGATGGTGGATCCCGCGAAGGCCGGTGCACTCAGTCCCTGCGGCGAATTCGGATGGGGCGGTGCGGCAGGCGTGTGGGTGATTATCGACCCCGACAACCGTCTCGCGCTCGTGTACACCCAGCATATGCTGAACAATCAGGAGAATTTTATCTCACCCAGGATACGGAATATTCTGTATGGGTGTCTGTGATGGGTGATCTTCCTTCGCGAAAAACAGTCCGGCTGAAGGACATTGATTACAATGAAGCAGGTGCTTATTTTGTGACGATCTGTACAAAATACAGACAGTATCTATTCGGCAGGATTCAAGATGGGCAAATGAATCTGAATCAATTCGGAGAAATCGCAGAACAGGAAATCGGTATTACCAACCAGCTGCGTGCATCATCCGGCGTACAGATCATCCGATCCGTCGTAATGCCGAATCACGTGCATCTGCTGATCGAACTGACGGACTGTCAGCTAAATGACGTCACCTTTGTAGGGACACAGCGTGCTGTGTCAGCGGAACAGTTACGGCGATTCCGGATTCTCCTGAAGCAATCCATACCGGTTATTGTTCGTGCATACAAAGCGGCTGTGACGAAAAGAATCCGGGATATCTATCGTGAAGCTGAGGTTTCCGGCGGACATAGCACGCTATGTCCCTACAAAGGCAAATCAAATGATCCGACAGACATGACGATATGGCAGTCACGGTATTATGAGCATGTGGTGCGCGGACGGTTCGATTACCGCGAAATTGCGGACTATATTGAAAATAATCCCGCACGCTGGGAAACGGACAAACTCAAATAACACAAAAACGACCTGTACCTCCTTCGGGAGAATACAGGTCATTTCTTTTGCTTGTTTTACTTTCTGAATCTTGCCGCCATGGTGCTGTTGAAAATCACGGGGTCGAATACGGTGTGAACTTCCGGTTCGATCTGGTTGAAGTAGTTCATGAGCTGCTCGTACTTGGATGCCGCATCTTCCTGCTGACCGGCTGCACGGTATTCACATGCTTCCGCGAACAGAACGCATGCCTGTGCGTGGTAGAGCAGGAATTCCCAGGACTTCTTCACGGTCGCGCTGTTTTCCACATTCGCAATGTTGCGCTGGATCACGGGCAGGAAGGAGTTGATGTACGCGGGAATGTCGGAGAAGATGCGCGCCTTTGCCATATCAACGGCAGGGGATTCACCGCGCTGGTAAACGGGGTCAAACCGCTCGGACAGGGTGCTCAGGTAACGCCATACCTTGCTGCCGTCCGCGCCGAATGCCTTCGAGAAGTAATTCCGGACGATATCCGCGAACTTGGTGTCCTTGTTCCACAGGGTTTCCGCCATGGTGACCATGCAGAGGGAAGTCGGGAAGAACGCGCGCTGTACCTGACAGCTGTTCATACCGTTCAGACCGAGCTTTGCGAGATTCTTCATGTCCTCGCTCATGCCCTTGGAAACTGCAATGGAGCCGGGATCGTTGTAGTGGTCCCACATCATGTGGTAGTCAAAGTCGAAGCTGTCACCCTTGAAGGCTTCCTGCCACTTTCTCAGATGCGCAACGTTTTCCGCAACGGATCTGGGCATGGTCAGCTTGTTCTTTTCGTAAGCGGGAACTTCAACCGCCGCAACTTCTTCTTCGGATACGGTGAAGGAAGAAGAGTAGGTGCGGGTGATGGGCGCAAACATGAGGGTGAAGCGGTCGGGATTCTTGATGACTTCGCGCTTGGGGGCCCAGAGAAGGTCAACGTAAATGAGGAATACGATCTTGGTGTCGATGCCCTTTGCGGTGAGCTTTTCGTCCAGCTCGTTGAGCATCATGATGTAGTAGTCCGCGGGGAGTTCCTTGCAGCGGTCGCATTCGCAGTGGTTGTTGGAAGCGTCTGCGAGCCAGAAGTGCAGGTAGTCAACCTCGCCGTGCTCTTCGCAGTACTGGGTGATCGCGGTAGTGATGGTGGAACGGACTGCGGGATTGGAGTAGCACAGGTTGGTGTTCAGCGGAATGCCGCCCCACCAGTCGCGCTTGCCGTTGACTTTTGCGAGACATGCCGCGATGGATTCCGGGGGCTCGGAGTTTTCTGCAACCCAGCCGGTTCCGGGAACGCCGAAGGGCTCGCAGGTCCAGCTGTGACCGACTGCGTGATGGAGCAGACCGCGCTTTGCGATATCCGCACGGAGCTGATCGTGCATGCCGTCAAGCTCAAGATCGGTGATGGGTTCTTCTTCCATGGTAGGATTGCCTGCGTGGGAATACCAGCGGCGGAAGAACTGATAGGGCTTTGCAAACTGAATATAGTAGCCGTTCATGCCCACCTTGGGAAGCCAGTCGATCATGTCGGCAACGTGTTCATAAGAAACGGCGCCTTCGATGCAGACAGCTCTGTGACGGTAGGATGCGGTTTCGCGGAGATAAACGGGCTGGGATTCCGGTACGCAGCGCGGGATGACGTCGCCATCCTTGCCGGGACGGAGGAATGCGCAGCCGAGTTCGCGGAGATAGCGGTAAACGGCGATGAGAACGCTGCGGTCGTTGGTACCGGTGATGATACCCGCGCCGCCGCTGACATTGATGTAAACAGCATCGTCACGATAGGGATCTTCAACGGAAGGAAGAAGGGGAAGGAACGCAGAATCACGTCCGATGTAGAGCGAGTGCTCATTGACATCGTGGTAGCCGTCGGTGAGAATCCGGGTTACACGGGACGCGCGGTTCATCTTGCGCAGATAATACTGCAATTCATCCACGGCGAACGCGATGATGGGGTTGGTTCCGATTTGGGTTAATTTCCAGTTCATTTTGTAAGGTCCTTTCGTAATGGTCAGCTCTATTATACCGAAAATCGAAGTAAAAATCAAGGCAATCGGTAAAATTGCGGAAAAAGAAAAACAGGGTACGAACCTGAACGGAACATACCCTGAATTATGCTTGCAGAATTAGCCGAGCTTTGCGGTGTTAACCTTGATGCCGGGGCCCATGGTGGAAGCAACTACGCAGTTCTTGATGTACTGACCCTTAGCTGCTGCGGGACGAGCCTTGATGATTGCAGAAAGGAGAGCGTCGAAGTTTTCGCCGAGCTTTTCTGCACCGAAGGAAGCCTTACCGATGGGGCAGTGGATGAGGTTGGTCTTGTCCAGACGGTATTCGATCTTACCTGCCTTAGCTTCGTTGATCGCCTTAGCAACGTCCATGGTAACGGTACCAGCCTTGGGGTTCGGCATGAGGCCCTTAGGACCGAGCACACGACCCAGACGACCGATGGTACCCATCATGTCGGGAGTAGCGATAACAACGTCGAAATCGAACCAGTTTTCCTTGGTGATCTTTTCTACGAGATCAACGTCACCAACATAGTCTGCGCCTGCTTCGCGAGCATCGTTTGCACGGTCGCCCTTAGCGAATACGAGAACGCGAACAGTCTTACCGGTACCGTTGGGGAGAACAACCGCACCGCGAACCTGCTGGTCAGCGTGACGGCCGTCGAGACCCATGCGGAGGTGAACTTCGATGGTTTCGTCGAACTTAGCCTTGGAAGTCTGGCAAACGAGTTCCATAACTTCTGCGGGATCATATGCCTTGGACTTATCAATCAGCTTCTGGCTGTCTACGTATTTCTTACCCTTAAACATTGTTTCCGTCCTCCTTAGTCTGCAACGGTAATACCCATGGAGCGGGCAGTACCTGCGATCATGCTCATAGCGGCTTCGATGGAACCTGCGTTGAGGTCCTTCATCTTGGTTTCAGCGATCTGACGAACCTGATCCTTGGTGATGGAAGCAACCTTGGTCTTGTTGGGAGTAGCGGAAGCGGTTTCGATGCCGCAGGCCTTCTCGATCAGAACGGGAGCCGGCGGGGTCTTG
>JAFTPW010000333.1:0-7906 GCA_017463075.1 Clostridia bacterium | reverse complement strand
GTAACTGCGGTCATATCGTTGTAGGCACTGCCGCTCCCGCAGTTTGTCCCGTATGCAACCATCCGCAGGCTTACTTTGAAGTGAGAAAAGAAAACTATTGATGTCTGAAAGGCAGCGCGGACACGATTTTTACGCTGTGTTTTATCGCATGCATTTGTCCGAATTGCTTGATGTGTTCACAGATTTATGATATAATCAGACGACGAATAGTTTAGAGATGTTCTGAAATGTGTGATAACAATAAATTCTGTGTCTGCGAGCATTGCGGCATATGCTTACTGCAATCTCCACGGTCTGTGGAAGGCTGATATCTGATTGAGGAGGAAACATCGATGGATGCAAAAGTACATGAGCTGTTAAATCAGCAGATCAACAAGGAGTTCTACTCCGCATATCTTTATCTGGAATTTTCCAACTACTTCGAGCAGGCAAGTCTCGACGGCTTTGCCAACTGGTACAAGGTTCAGGCACAGGAGGAACGCGACCACGCAATGCTGTTCTATCAGTACCTCCAGAATGAAAACCAGATTGTAACCTTGGAGGCGATCGCAAAGCCCGATAAGGATTTCAAATGCCATATGGACGTACTGAAGGCAGGCCTCGAGCATGAACAGTATGTCACCTCCCTGATTAACACGATCTACGGCGCGGCATACGATGTCCGTGATTTCCGTACCATGCAGTTCTTGGACTGGTTCGTTAAGGAACAGGGCGAAGAAGAAACCAACGCGACCGATCTGATCTCCAAGATGGAACTGTTCGGCTCCGACCCGAAGAGCCTGTATATGCTCAATCAGGAGCTGGCGGCAAGAGTTTATACTGCGCCCTCCCTGGTTCTTTAATTTTTTGAAGGAAGATCGCATATACAATACGACTCTGAAAAATTAATTCCGGAAGCGGTGTGGCTCTATGACGTCGCACCGCTTTTTCCATACGGAAAGAAAAATAACGGTGTTCAATTATGAAGCAGGAAATTCGAATTCAAAAAGTCACAGGACGCGAGATTTTAGACTCCCGCGGAAATCCCACGGTGGAAGTGGATGTCGTTCTGGAAAGCGGACACATCGGTCGGGCGTCCGTTCCGTCGGGTGCGTCCACAGGCATGTACGAGGCATATGAATTGCGGGACAACGATTCCCGGTACTTGGGAAAAGGCGTTCTGCGCGCTGCTGCCAATGTAAACGGGGAAATCGCACAGGCACTGATTGGCAGAAATGTCCTGGATCAGCGTGCGGTTGACCGTCTTCTCATAGAGATGGACGGAACGAAAAACAAGAGCAGACTGGGAGCAAATGCCATTCTCGGTGTTTCGCTTGCCTGCGCAAAAGCGGCATCACAGGCTTGCGGCGTCGGTCTTTACCGTTATCTCGGCGGGACGAAAGCTGCTGTGCTTCCGGTTCCCATGATGAATATTCTCAACGGCGGCGCCCATGCCTCCAACAACGTGGACATTCAGGAATTCATGATTATGCCCGTGTCAGCGTCCGATTGGAAGGAAGCGCTGCGGCGGAGTGCGGAAGTATTTCACACACTGAAGACGGTTCTGAAGGAAAACAATGTTCCCGTGACAGGCGTTGGGGACGAGGGCGGTTATGCTCCCAATCTCAACAACGATGAGGATGCTTTGGCGTTCATTGTAAAAGCCGTCGAACGTGCGGGATACAAACCCGGCGAGGATTTTATGATTGCCATCGACGCCGCCTCATCGGAATGGTACGACGAAAATACCGGTTCCTACCGCCTGCCGAAGTCCGGTGCCGTTCTGACGAAGCAGCAGATGGTCGAAATGTGGCAGCGGTTTGCCGAAAAGTATCCCATCATTTCCCTCGAGGACGGAATGAGCGAGAACGACTGGGAGGGATGGACCATGCTGACCGAAGCCATCGGTTCCCGCGTCCAGCTTGTGGGAGACGATCTCTTTGTAACCAACACGGAGCGTTTATCCGAGGGCATACAAAAGGGCGTTGCCAATTCGATACTGATCAAAGTCAATCAGATCGGAACGCTGACCGAAACGCTGGATGCCGTTGCGATGGCAAAGGAAGCGGGATATACCGCAATCCTGTCCCACAGATCCGGTGAAACCGAGGACACAACGATTGCGGACATTGCCGTGGCTGTCAATGCGGGACAGATCAAGACAGGTGCTCCAAGCCGCAGTGAACGCGTGGCGAAGTACAATCAGCTCCTCAGAATCGAAGAAGAGTTGGGTGCGAATGCCCGGTATCCCGGTATGGACGCATTCACAAACCTCAGAAGATAACGGCATTGACGGATTCCGCCGAACAAAAACAAACCCCGATGATCTTGCAGCGGATCACCGGGGTTTTGTTATGGATTTCACAGATTCCGCAGTTGTTCACGCACCCATTCCTGAACGGGCGGCGTATCCGGCGGAAGATAGTGTTCGCCGTCGATCACGGTGAGTCCGCATCCGAAACGGCGGGCAAATTTCTGCATTATTTCCTCCGGCTGGAGCGTGTCTCCGCGGGCGTACAGAATTTCCGTCGGCGTTTCCCAGCGGCTGATCGGCTGGTAGGCGGCATAGGCGTAGAAGTCCCACACGATCATTTCGCCGTCCGCGTCAGGGAGGGACTGCTTCCAGCCGAGATCGCTTGCCGTGATGCCCGCTTTCTTCATTTTATCCTCGATCAGCAGACGCATATCCACGATCGGAGAGATCATCAGGCAGTGCTCGAACCGCTCGGACCGGAATGCGCGCATCAGGAACCACGCGGACATGCTCACCGCGCAGAAAATGATGCGGGAATACCGTTCGCGGAGCCACTGCACAACCGCCTGCCACTCGGGAATCACGACCCACGGATAGCATTTCTTCGGTGCACCGCCGGCTGTATGCTCATCTGCGGCATTTGCTCTTTCTCCGTGCTCGGGGAGATCCACGGCGAGAACCTGCCAGCCGGCTTCACAGAAGATCGGGGACAGCGTCAGGGCTTCTTCCTTCCTGCCGTACTTGCCGTGGAGCCAGAGAACGATTTTCTCGGACGCCTCGCCGTACAGGACAGCGGGAATTCCGTCGATGCAGAGGGTTTCGGTTTTCATGCGGGCGGTCTCCTTTCGGTGTGGGAATTACTGGACTTTTTTCGGCTGATAGCTGATTTCGCTGACCGAATAAACGGTGATGAATGCCTTCGGGTCGGTTTTTCTGACGTAGTCCATCAGCCTGCGGTATTCCTGATTGTCCACGATGGCGTTGATTTCGCGGCGGACAACGTTGTCATACGCGCCGATGGCGTCATAGAGCGACGCGCCGCTGTGAAGTTCATTCAGGATGAACTGCGTGATTTCGTCCACTTTCGGGGAGATGATGCACACGCGCCGCTTCAGATTCAGCCCGAAAATGAAGTGATCCACGATCAGCCCGCCGAAATATGTGCCGATGACGCTGAGAACGACGGTTTTTTTGTCGTAAACGAGCGCGGAGGACAGGGCAACGAGCATCCCGGAGACGGACATCGCCTTGCCGAGCTCCATGCGCAGATAGCGGTTCATGAGCTTTGCAACGATATCCAGCCCGCCGGAGGACGCGTTGCAGGAGAACGTCAGCGCCAGACCGACACCGACGACGAGGATATAGCCGATCATGTCGAGGAAGGGATCCGCGGTGAGGGACTCAAAATTGGGGAAGAGAACCTCGTACACGCGCAGAAATCCGGACATGAGAATGGTCGAATAGATGGTTTTTACGCCGAACTCCGGACCGATCAGGAGAAATCCGATCAGCAGAAGGAAGAGGTTCATCACCAGTGTGATCGCGGAGATGGGCGCGGGAATGAAATTGCTGAGAACGAGTGCGAGTGCTGAGCCGCTGCCGACCGTGACATGGCTCGGGATCATGAAGAAATACACGGCGGCTGCAATGATGGCTGTGCCGACGGTGATGACGAAAATTTCGCGGATGTTTCGTTTTGTGAGCATGACGGATTCCTCGGAATGAAAAAATATAAAAGCATTGCTCCTGATGCTATTATAGCACACGACACACGGAATTTCAAGGCGGCTCCGATGACACATCCCGAAAAATGCGAAAAAAGACTTTACAGAACGCCGAATCTGTGGTATCCTGTTCTCAGAGAAAAACGAAGGAGGACTGCATCATGAAAAAATACGATATCGCCGCATACATCTGGCCGTCCTACACCGGGCGGGAACCCCGTGCACTCCAGTTCTGGGAGAAGGGAATCGGAGAATGGCAGACCGTGCTCTCCGCAAAGCCGAAGGTTGAGGGGCAGATTTTCCCGCGCATCCCGCTGTGGGGCACCTGTGACGAAGCCGATCCCGAGGTCATGGAGCGTCAGATCAAGGCTGCCACCATGCACGGCGTCAATGTGTTCATCTACGACTGGTACTGGTACGACAGACGTCCGTTCCTCGAGCAGGGTCTCAACGAGGGATTCCTCGGCGCGCCCAACAACGAAGACATGAAATTCTACCTCATGTGGGCGAATCACGACGCCGGATACACGTGGGACAAGCGCAATTCCTCCTGCAATGAGGTGATCTGGCTCGGCTCACAGCCCAGGGAAGAGTTCGACATCATCTGCCGCCGCCTGATCGAGAAATACTTCACCCGCCCGAACTACTACAAAATCAACGGATGCCCCGTGTTCATGATCTACGACGTGATGAACCTGATGCGCGGACTCGGCGGCGTGGACAAAACCCGTCAGGCGCTCGACGATTTCCGCGGACTGGTGAAGGCTGCCGGATTCCCGGATCTGCATCTCCAGCTCACGATCTGGGGCGAGCATGCGGTCAACATTTCCGGTGTGGACAGCGAGAGATCCGGCTCGACGAGGGATATCGTGCCCGCGCTCGGCTTCGATTCGATGACGCACTACCAGTTCGTGCATTTCACAGACTGCAACCGCGACTACACCGACGTTCTTCCCGATGTCGCGAAGGAGTGGGACAGAATCCGCGCGGAATACAACGTGCCGTACTACCCGCATATCTCCATCGGCTGGGACAACAATCCGCGCCACAACCACATCACGTACCCGATTCTGAGAAACAACACGCCCGCGAACTTTAAAAAGGGACTGGAGATGGCGAAGGAGTACAGTGATAAGTACAACGAAGTTCCGCTGATTACGATCAATTCGTGGAACGAGTGGACGGAGATGAGCTACCTTGAGCCGGACGACGTCAACGGTTACGACTACCTCGAAGCCGTGCGCGACGTTTTTGCAGTGCCGGACAAGCCGGAAAAGTCGGTCGCGGCGATTCTGGAAGAACTCTGCGCAAAGGCTCTTGCGAAAACAGAAGCAGAATAAGAAAAACAAACCCGTGCTCTCCGGTGAAAGTACGGGTTTTGTTCTGTATAACGGGATTATCCCGCGAAAACACGGATGAAGTCGGCGTAGAGATCGATGATTCCGTACCGGCTGAGATCGACAGGCCATCCGTTTCCGCCGACGGCGAGGTTGAGCATGAAGTAGAACGGCCACTCCTTCGATACCGGCTGGGTCGGATGGCGGTAGAGCGGGATGTTGTCACAGGTGTAGACCGTCTCCTCCTCCGTAATCAGCGTGCCGTAGGTGTGGAAGCAGGCGTCCCAGTTCAGGCGGTTCCCGAAGGTGCGCATGTCGAAGAACGCAAAGGGATCCGTCGTCTCCGCGCGCTCCTGATTCCAGCGGTGCGAGGTGCAGTAGTAGCCGATCTGGTTCTGGTGATCGAGATCCTCAAGGCCGTACGCTTCGATGGTATCCAGCTCATCCACCGGGACGGTGTTTCCGCGCGCGGCGTGATTGGTCAGAAGCCAGAACGCAGGCCACGATCCGATCGCATTCGGCCCGAGCATCCGGCATTCGAAATAGCACGGCGCCTTCGCTTCAAAACCGGATCCGTCGGCGAGGGTGCTCGAGATCAGCCCGGTCGAGTTTTTCGCTGAATCCGCGCGGATGCGGAGGTAAGTGCCCGTCTGCGAGAACGGATTCGCCGGGGACTCAAAATCCGTGAACGGAATCTGGCTGAAATCGCCGCCGCCCGGCTTGTGGCAGTAGTAGCGTACATCCTTCCGGTGCGCGGAAATCGAGAGATCGGGCGAATCGAAATCGTCGAGGAACACCTGCGTCATCCCCTTCGCAAGCGGCGGAACGGGATGGGCGGCGGCTCCCTCGAGGAAGGGCATGCCCGCGTTGTTGTACAGCTGGAGATGATAAACGTCCCGCCAGTCTCCTTCGCCGCCGCAGATGCGGATTGTGAGAGGCCCGTGCGGATACTCCGATGCATGGAAAACGAACTCCGCATATCCGTCACGGTCGGGCTGAACCTCGGCGGCGACGGAGTCAATGTAGTCATCCGCACCGGCTTTCGCGCAGTATGCGGTCAGTCTGCCGATGTCGTGCGTGAGCTGAATCCGGACGGTTGTATCCCCGTCAACGGCGGAGCAGCAGGCGGGCGAGAGAACACAAATGGTGCCGCAGTTCTTTGTCATATCCGTCACCTCACACGCTCAGCGCGTCAAGGAGCATCCGCTTCGCTTCGGTGAATTTCGCGACGTCATATTCCACATCGCGGAAGGAACGGAAGACCATGCCGCAGATTTCGTCGGCTTTTGCTTTGTCACACTTTGCAAGCTCGCAGAGAAGCTCGTATTCCTCGGCACTTTCGCGCTCCGCTTCCAGTCGGATGGACATCCACGGCTCGCCCTGTCCGGGATAGATCACGTGCGTATCACCTGCGGGAAGGTAGCATACGGAGTCCGCGTTGTGATGCTCGGGGCAGTTCTGCGTGAACGGATCCTGACCGGGCTGATAGCAGTTTGACGCCCAGTGGAGGAATCCGGTGAGGTTGTATTTGTAGTTGCCCCAGTGGAGATACCGCGTGGAGAGGAGCGGGTAGTCCATGAAGCGGTTGATGTAGCCGGGTTCACGCGGTCCGCAGCAGACGTAGTGCCAGATTTCGTCCCCGGCAGCGCGCAGGGTTTCCAACTCCGCCATGTGACGGTCGTATTCCGCGTTCAGAGGCACCCAGATGTCGAGCGCGCCGTGCAGATTGCCGTAGGACATGGCGTCGATGAGGCGGATTTCCGGGAAAATTTTGCGCACCAGACCGCACAGCGCACGGAATTCGGTGCAGTTGGCTCCGTTCGGCTCGTCGGCAATGCCCATCACGAATCTGTCAAGCCAGCCGTGCTCGATCAGAACCTCGCGCAGTGCGGGCAGATACTGGGTCAGGTAGCAGTAGCCCTCGTAGGACATCGCGGGAATCTCGCCGTTTATGAGAATCGTGGATTCGCTCCAGCTTCTTCTCCAGCCGACGGACGGCGCGTTGAAGTACCGCATGCCCGCCTTCTCGTACCGCTTCACCTGCTCGATGAACGGCGCGAAGTCGAATTCCCACTTGTTTTCGCCGACTTTTTTCCGACCGATGCCGCCGGTGTACATCATGTTCTGATGCATACGCCGGAGCATGGCGAGGTATTTTTCCTCGAGCGCGAAGTATTCGTCCGAGTACAGCTCGACGCCGTGGTATTTTGCGCACGTTCCGGCGTTGTAGCCGACGATCATTTTCATCGTTTCCCCGGGCAGAACGGCTTTGTAAATTTTCAGCTGCATCGGGATCAAATTGCCGTCCACGATCACGGATGCGGCGTAGTCCCCCGGCTTGGCATCGCGGTCGATTTTCACGGAGATGTAAAGTCCGCCGACGCCGTCTGTGAGCGTGACTGTGCCGTCATAGGGACGCAGGCAGTCGTAGAGCCAGTACGGTGCGGCGCGTTCGGGATAGTGCGGGGCATACTGCTCGGGAGAAATGTTGTGATTCCGCTCGACCTGCACGGGAACGAGGGTGTAGATCTCGGGTACCGCTCCTGCCGGAAGACCGTCAACGGAAACGGAAACTTCAGCGGAAGCGCAGTCCGCGAGAAGGAGCTGGAACG
>JAFTPW010000332.1:0-3998 GCA_017463075.1 Clostridia bacterium | reverse complement strand
TTATCATCGTCAATCAGATTCAGTTCCTGCTCCAGATGATGCTCGGCGGCATCGCGGACGGAACCGTCGTCATGTGCTCGCGCTTCTGGGGTGAGAAAAACATCGCCGCCATCAAGAAAGCCGCAGCCACCGCGATGCACTTCGGACTCATCCTCTCCGGTGTCATGCTCGTGCTTGCGCTGGTGATTCCGACGCCGATTCTCGCGATTTTCACCGACAAGCCCGCCGTCATTGCCGAAGCGACGAAGTACTTGCAGATCGTGTGCTTCACGTACGTCTTCTTCGCGGCAACGCAGGTACTTCTCGGCATGCTCCGCAGTGTGGAGTGCGCCATGATCGGCTTTGTGAACTCCTGCGCGGCGCTGGTCATCAATCTTGTGCTCAACTACATCCTCATTTTCGGTCACTTCGGCGCACCCGCGATGGGTGTCAGAGGTGCCGCGATTGCCACGCTCATCTCCCGTGCGGCGGAGTTTTTCATCGTCGTGTTCTATCTCGCGTTCATGGATAAGAAACTGCACGTGAAGCTGTCCGATTTCTTCAGAGCCGACCGGGAAATCACCGGAAAATTCATGAAGGTCAGCCTGCCCGTGTTCCTGTCCGGGACGTCGTGGGGCATCGCGATGGGACTTCAGACCGCGATTCTCGGGCACATGACCGACTCCGTCATCACCGCGAACTCCATTGCGTCGACCCTGTTCCAGATTCTCTCCGTCTTCTCCTACGGCTCGGCTACGGCGGCGTCCGTCATGATCGGCAAAACCATCGGCGAAGCGGCGGGGGACACGGAGCTTCTGAAATCCGAAATCCGCCACCGCTCGTCAAGGATGCAGGGAATCTTCCTCATCCTCGGCGTGCTGACCGGGCTTTCCATCTTCGCGGCTAAGGATCTCATCATCGGCTTCTACGACGTCTCCTCCGGCACACGGGACATGGCACTCGCATTCATGACTGTTCTTTCCGTCACCGCCGTGGGAACGTCGTACCAGATGCCCTGTCTGACCGGGATCGTGCGCGGCGGAGGTGACACCGGATTCGTCCTCTTCAACGACATCATCTTCATGTGGTGCATCGTACTGCCCGCGTCGTTTATCGCATTCCGCATGAATCTCCCGCCCGTCATCATCTTCGCCTGCCTCAAGTCCGACCAGATTCTCAAGTGCTTCGTCGCAGTCGTGAAGGTGAACCGGTACAGGTGGATGAAGAAGATATAGGGAAGAGGGAAGAGAAAAGGTAAAAATGCTTCGCATTTTGATTGGATTGGGAGGTTTTATGATACAGTCAAGCGTGAGGTTTGAGC
The DNA here is from genome assembly GCA_017463075.1 of Clostridia bacterium. Lineage (GTDB taxonomy): Bacteria > Bacillota > Clostridia > Oscillospirales > CAG-272 > UMGS1696. The sequence continues at coordinate 2,698 of JAFTPW010000332.1, read as the reverse complement.
TGTGCGGTGCGGATCTGTATTCGTTCCGGTTCTGTTAAGGCAACAAAAAAACTCCTCATCGGAGCAATGATGGGGAGTTGATTTTTTTGTCTGCGATGCGATCCTCCGGCAGCCAACGGAAGATCACGGCAAAATGAAATTCGTTTCCGTCCCAGACAGAGGCTTACGCCATCTTGTTGAGGAGGAGAGTGAACTGGCTCTTCTTGTGAGCAGCGTTGTTCTTGTGAAGAAGGTTCTTTGCAACAGCCTTGTCCATCATCTTGACAGCTTCGGTGTAGCATGCGGTTGCAGCAGCCTTGTCACCGGATTCAACAGCAGCGAGGAACTTCTTAACGGAAGTCTTGAGCTGGCTCTTGAACATCTTGTTCTGAAGGGTCTTTGCAGCGATTACTTTTACGCGCTTCTTAGCGGATTTAATGTTAGGCATTGATTTTTCTCCCTAAATTCATAAATTTATACGGCATGACTGCCGAACAAGGTCTCTCCGCGCCTGAGAGGGTACGCAGATTGACAATATCATACAGTATGGTATTGTACCACTTTTTCTCGTCAAATGCAAGAGGTCAGCGCAAATTTTCCGTAAAAATTACAGCCAAATTTCATACCCCCGAATCATGAATTTTATGTAATATTTTCATGCAGTTTTTGCCATACGCATTGTAACCCCGGGAATTTTGTGGTATAATGTACAATACGACTGATAACGATAGCCGTATATAGCTTCATCTTATAACAGAGGCATCATCATGAAATATCTCATTCTCATACCCGACGGCATGGCAGATACGCCGAACCCCGTCCTTGACAACAAAACGCCCATGGAAAAGGCCGCTCATCCGACAATGGATGCACTGGCGAAAAAATCCCGCTGCGGCACCGTTCTGAATGTCCCTGAGGGCATGGTTCCCGAAAGCGACACCGCGAACCTCGCCATTCTCTCCTACAATCCGCGCATCTACTCCAAGGGACGCTCTCCGCTTGAGGCAATGAGTCTCGGGCTGACCATGGAACCGGACGACACCGCGCTCCGCTGCAATTTTGTCACCCTCTCCGGCACCGCGGACGATCCGTACGAAGAACGCGTCATGCTCGACCACAGCTCGGACGACATCACCACCGAAGAATCCGCCCAGCTCGTCGCCGCACTCAACGAAGCGCTTCCCATGGAAGGACGCATCCTGCACACCGGTGTGAGCTACCGTCACTGCCTGCTCTGGAAAAACGCATGCGACACCTACAATTTCGACCGTCCGCACGACATCATCGGTCAGGTCATCGGCTCCCATCTCCCGAAAGCGGAAAACGGCGGCGAAGCATTCCTCGAGTTCATGAAGGAGGGTGCGAAGGTGCTCGAAAACCATCCCGTGAACGTCTCCAGACGCGCGAGAGGCCTGCATGCGGCGAATTCCCCGTGGCTGTGGAGTCCCGGAAAGAAGCCCGCACTGCCTGATTTTTATGAAAAATGGGGCGTGAAGACCTGCGTCATCTCCGCCGTTGATCTGATCCGCGGCATCGCGATCTGCGCCGGCTGTGATACCCGCATCGTCGAAGGCGCGACCGGCAACTACCACACCAACTACCGCGGCAAGGCAGATGCGGCAATCGGAGCGTTCGCCGATCACGATCTTCTGTACGTCCACGTCGAAGCCCCCGACGAATGCGGTCATCAGGGCAAGCCCGACTGGAAGGTCGACTGCATCACAAAGATTGATACGGAAATTCTCAAGCCCGTTTATGAATATCTTCTGTCAACCGGCGAGGACTTCCGCATTCTCGTTCTGCCCGACCATCCGACGCCGCTGGAAATCCGCACGCATTCCTCCGATCCCGTGCCGTTCTTCCTGTACGACTCCCGCGAAGCAGAATCCGGCGTGGATACCTACACCGAAGAAACCTGCCGCGCCATGAACGACTACATCCCCGACGGCTCCACGCTGCTCGATCATTTTATTGTAAAGTAACGAGGTACCCCAATGAACGAAAACAACCTCCCGGCGTCCGAACCCATGGAGAAGCCGGAAAACACCGAGAACCAGCCCAAACCGAAGGAAAAAATCGACATTCCCGGCACCGCCTATGAGCTGACGGAAATGCTCGCGACCGTGACCATCGTGGTCATGCTCCTGTTTGCGTTCGTCCTCAGACTCAACATCGTCGACGGCAACTCCATGGAACAGACCCTCTCCGGAGGCGAATACCTTGCCGTGTCCGATCTCTTCTACGAAGCAACTCCCGGCGACATCGTCATCATCCACGACATTTCTCAGGTCGGCTACGCGGATCCCATCGTCAAGCGCGTCATCGCCACCGAAGGCCAGACCGTGGATATCCGCTGCGACTTCCATAACTGGCACCTCTACGTCGACGGCGAGGAAGTGAACGAGGACGCATACCGCTATCTCGCAACCGACGTTCTTCTTCTGCCGGAATACAAATTCCCGATCACGGTTCCGGAAGGCGAACTCTTCGTCATCGGCGACAACCGCAACCACTCCGCCGACAGCCGCCAGATCGAAATCGGCACAATCGACACCCGCTGCGTCGTAGGCAAAGCATGGATGCGCGTCATGCCGTTTGACAAAGCGGAGTATTTCAGCAATCCGTACGGGAATTAACCGCGCCGCGGGTTGAGAGGTTCACGCCTCATCCGTCACGATTTTTTGAGAAAAAACCGTGACACCTTCCCCGGCTGCGTTTG
>JAFTPW010000331.1:0-3163 GCA_017463075.1 Clostridia bacterium | reverse complement strand
GTTGTAAATAAAAACAATATACTAAGATATATAATACATTATGTAGCGAATTTTTGCAATAGTTTTTTTGAAATTTTCCCGGAAAAATCCGAGGAAATCTTACTTTTTTCAGAAAATTCCGGTTTGCGGCGGTATTTTTCTTCCATTTATTTTACGCCGTAAACGGATTATTCCACCACCAGTCCGGGCTCGTAGTTGACCGCCGCCTTTGCAGGATCGCGGACGTCAATGCGCGCGGGGACATTTTTCGTGAAGGCTTCGCTCATGATGGTCTTGTATGCGAGCTTGAGCTTGTGCGAACAGTCCGCCTCACCGCCGAGCCGCAGGAGGTACATGCCGTAGACGCTCATCTCCATGTCGTATTCGTCGGAGAGATCCAGCCGGGTCACCATGCCGTTCTGCCATACGGAAGACGCGAGAAGATCGCCGAGCACGCTGCGGATGTATCGTTCATCCCGGTCGTCCGCGAAGGAAAGCACCCGTCCCGCTACGGAATAGTCCACGGCAGGAAGCACGAGCACGGGAAGTGTCGTTTCAGCCGTCGCCGTACCGAGAACGCGGAGCCCGGATGAGAGAATCACGTCGTCGCCCCAGATTTCGCACACGAACGCGGGCACATCCTCTTCCACGGCAACCGCCACGGATTTGGGAATGCTTCGCTCGATCTGAGCCGTTCGGATCATGGGCAGATTGAACGTTATCTGATCCTGTGCCGCACCGGCATCAAAGGAATAGAGATTGTCGCCCGGTGAGAATCCGGCAGCTTCGGTGATCTCACTGTCGGTGTAAAGAGCACTGCCGCTGACGTCCACCTCCGTGATGACGAAGAACAACCGGTAGACCGCGAACATGAACAGTGCGAGAACCCCAAGGAGGATCAGCACGGTGAAGATCGCACGCCGGTATTCCACCAGTTTTTTCCACGCAATTGCCTGATTTCTGGCAATGGTTTCATCCCGCCTGCCACGTTCCTCGATGGATTCAAACAGGGTCACAATGCGTTCACGGAAGCTCTTCAGCGTGTTTTCACGGACTGCTTCACCGCCGCGCGCACGACCGGGACGGTAATTATACGCACCGCCGCCGCGTGTCTGAGCCTGTCTGATGCGCGGACCGGAATTCCTTCTTCCGGACGGTCTGCGCGGGCTGTGCTCCGGCTCGGGTTCGGGTCTCGGACTTCCGTCACGGTCCCATTTCTGCCTTGCGGGAGCGGTGCCGTATTCGCGGAGAATCTGTTTTCGCTTCGATTCTCTCGGACAGACACGGTCATACACATAGAGCGGCTGTGTACTGCGCTCGTTCATCGGATTCCTCCTTTCGGTTGAATTTTCATAATTGGAACAATATAGGAAATATACGCAGAAACGGCGTTATTTCTTTTTTTCTTCGACTAATTTCAGAAGATCCTGATAAATCAGCTTGTTGGACTCGGGAACGGCGAACTGCACGATTTTTTCACTGCGTTCGTCACGGATTGCCTTACCCTCGTCGGTGAGGAGCTTTTCAACTTCCGCGATCAGGGGCTTTGCGCCGTCGGTGAGTTCCTTTTCCTCGAACAGGCCTGCCGCACCCGCATCGTACAGAACCTTCGCGTTCTTGTACTGGTGATTTTCCGCCACGTTCGGAGACGGGATGAAAATCGCACACTTGCCGGTGATGGCGAGCTCGGATACCGTCATGGCACCCGCGCGGTTGATGGTCAGATCCGCCGCCGCCATTTTCAGAGGCATGTCGTAGATGTATTCGCAGAGCTCGATGTTTTCGTATTTGTCCAGCCCCATTTCCTTAAACTGGGAAGTGCACAGCTCCAGCTCAATGGAACCGGTTGCGTGGATGTGGTACACCTCGGGATGCTTCGCGGTGAATTCACGCATCAGGCACAGAACGGCGTCGTTGACCTTTTCCGCACCCATGCTTCCCGCGTAGGAGAGGATGATGTACTTGTATTTGTCGGGAATGCCGAGCTGCTTCCGCGCTTCTTCGCGGGTCATGCCGGTGAATCCCTTCATGATCGGGTTGCCCACCTTCATCAGCTTTTCTCTGGGACAGGTGAGGGTTTCCCCGGTTTTTTCGAAATTGAGGTAGATACGGTCGACGGAATTCTGAAGCATCTTCACGGCAACACCTGCGATGGCGTTGGATTCGTGAAGCGCGGTGGGAATTCCCATGGATGCCGCCGCTTTGCAGACAGGCCACGAAACATAACCGCCGGTGCCGACAACGAGATCGGGCTTGAATTCCCTGATGATCTTCTTCGCCTTGCCGGGAGATGTCAGTGCGAGCCACGCCGCCTTGATATTTGCCGGGGACAGGCTCCGTCTCAGACCCTGCACCTGCACATGATGGATGGGATAACCCGCTTTCGGCACCAGCTTGTTTTCGATGCCGCGTTTGGTTCCCACATATTCAATGACCGCATCCGGGTCGTTCTGCTTGATTGTATTGGCAATGGCGAGAGCGGGATTCACGTGTCCGCCCGTACCGCCGCCAGTCATCATAACTCTCATACTTGTCTCCTGTTGTAGTTTAATCCAGACCAATCTGTTTTCTCAGTTCTTCCCGCTCCACATCCTTCTTCTTCCGGCAGTAGTGACGGGAAATGCACAGAAGCACACCCATTTCCGCCATGAAGATCACCAGCGAAGAACCGCCGTAGGAAAAATAAGGCAGTGTTACGCCGGTATTGACGAACAGTCGTGTCGCAACCATCATGTGGAGGAACGCCTGAATTCCGATGTGCGTGGTAATCCCGAAGGCAAGGAGCATGGAGAATTTGTTTTCCGCTCTTCTTGCGATGGTGTAGCCCCTCCAGACAACGGCGAGGAACAGAATAATCAGACCGAGCGCGCCCACAAATCCGGTTTCTTCACACCAGACGGAGAAGATAAAGTCCGTATGGGCCTGGGTAAGGAAGGGGTATTTCTGACGGCGTTCCCCGACTCCCACGCCCCGCAGACCGCCGGATCCGATGGCGTTGAGGCTCTGGAGCGTCTGATACATGGCGCCCAGCGTATCCACTTCGTCTTCCACTGCCGCAGTAATCCGGCGAAGTGCGTAGGGGTTCTTGATCAGGTACCAGATTCCCAGCCCAACACCGAAAGGCAGCGCCGTGATAATCAGCCACCATACCCGTCTTGTACTGACAATCAGCATCAGACCGCCG
>JAFTPW010000330.1:0-9864 GCA_017463075.1 Clostridia bacterium | reverse complement strand
GCAAGGTGATCCTGTCCGGCGTTGAAAGCTGCCTCGGCATCGAACCGGAAGGCGAAAAGGAATACACCCTCATCGACAAGATTCCCGAAGGCGGCATCGTGACCCTCGATCTCTCCTTCCGTCAGAATGTTCCCACTGAATGGGCTCCCGCTGGCTACGAGCTCGGTATCGCGCAGTTCGTTTACGAAGAAGAAATTCCCGCATACACCGCCGCTCCCGCTCTGTATCCCGTTGTCACCTCCGAATGCCGGAAGTTTGTCACCGTGGAAGCGGGCGAAACCGTATATAAGTTCAACAAGTTCAGCGGCATGATCGAGTCCATCACCGACAACGGCGAGGCGCTCATCACCGCACCCATCGTTCCTCAGATCTGGCGTGCTCCCACCGACAACGACAGAAATGTCCGCCGTGACTGGCACTGGAGAGGCTTCGACAAGGCGCAGATCAAGTGCTACGAATGCGCTCTTGCGGAAGCTACCGACGAATATGCAGTCATCAAGGCGAAGATCTCCCTCGGATGCGCTCCTCACGACGTCATTCTCCGCGCTGACGTGACCTACACCGTCAAGGTCGGCATGGGCGTGAAGATCGACTTCGACGTGAAGTGGCGTGAACGCGGTGAAAAGGATCAGAACCTGTTCTATCCCAGATTCGGCGTGAGACTCACCATGCCCGAAGGCGCAGAACAGATGGGATACTTCGGCTACGGTCCGATGGAATCCTATGTTGACAAGAGACTTGCCGCAAAGCTCGGCGAATTCCGCTCCACTGTCACCGAAAATTACGAACCCTACGTATTCCCGCAGGAAAACTCCTCTCACTGGGGATGCAGATGGGCTGACGTTCATACCGTTGCCGGACACGGCTTCCTGTTCACCGCTGACGCTCCGTTCTCCTTCAATGCGTCCCACTACACGCCTGAAGAACTGACGAAGAAGGCACACCACTACGAACTGGAAAAGTCCCCGGAAACCACCGTCATCATCGACTGCCGTCAGAGCGGTATCGGCTCCAACTCCTGCGGTCCTTCCCTCGACAAGAAGTACCGCTTCGATGAAGAACAGTTCTCCTGCTCCGTGACCATCAAGCCCATGTTCGCGGCTGAAGTAAATCCCTACAAGGAAATCCGCAAGAGCTACTGAGCGGACGCAAAATTTAACGGTTAACCATTGAGAAAAACTGCCGTATCTTCGTAATCAATACGCGGATGCGGCAGTTTCTGATTTTCTGAAGTTCATCGAATGGGAGGAAGAACATGCGGATGGATGCGGTAATTTTCGATCTGGACAGAACGCTGCTGCATACGGACAAAACGATTTCCCCTTACACGGCGGCGGTGCTGCGAAAATGTCAGGAAAACGGAATCAAAGTGATGGCGGCTACGGCAAGACCTCTCCGGACAGCGGAACCGTACTGCGGAATCGTCCGGTTTGACGCGATGGCAGTTTCCAACGGCGCACGGGTGATCTGCGGCGAACACAGAAGCGAATACGGGATCGAGCGGAGCAGTGCGGCGTGTATTCTGCGGTATCTGACGCGGCATGGACTGCGGATTACGGCGGAAAGCGGCGACTGCGCGTACTCCAATGTGCCGATTGACGCGTACGAGACGGTGATCTGCGAGGATCTTGCGGAGATTGCCGGACGGGAGACTATACTGAAACTTCTGGTGACGCTGGAAGATGAGGAGACGCTACGGGTGGTACAGCGCGGTCTGACGGAGGATGTGTACTGCACGGTATCGGGCGGCAGTCTGATCCAGATCATGAGTAAGTCCGCCGCCAAGTGGAACGGAGTGCGGGAAATGCTCGGGACTGCCGGGTGCGCACCGGAGAATGCCGTGTACTTCGGCGACGATTACGACGATATCGAGCCGATCCGGATGTGCGGAATGGGCGTTGCCGTTGCGAATGCGATTGAGGAAGTGAAAGCTGCGGCGGATGCTGTCGCACAAAGCAATGACAACGACGGTCCGGCGCGGTTTCTGGAGCGGATGCTGAATCTGTAACGTACCGAAAAATTATTTTTGGATTTCCGCCAACAAAAACGGGGAATCCGCTACTTTAAGGGTAAGGAGGCAGACATGGAAACAAGAAACGATACCATTCTCCGTTACGCGGATCGGATTTACAGCTTCGCGTACGGAAAAACGAAGAACCATCATCAGGCGCAGGATCTTGCACAGGAAATACTCGTGCAGCTGTGCGGCGGGCGGACGGATTTCACGGCAATCGGAAACATGGATGCCTATATTTACCGCATATGCCGCTACACGTGGTCGAATTATCTCCGGAAAAACAAACCCATGTGGCAGGCATTGGAAAACGCCGATGTGCTGGATGTTCTGGCGTCGGAGGAAAACGTGGAGGAGGATTTTCTTGAGAGGGAATTGTTCGAACAGCTCCGTCAGGAAGTCATGTACCTCGGCAGAATCCGGCGGCAGATTACGGTGATGTATTACTACGAAAACCGGACAGGCGATGAAATTGCTGAAATTCTCGGCATTCCTCCCTCGACCGTACGGTGGCACATGCGGAAAACCAGAGATACTTTAAAGGAGCGGATGGAAATGAAGACACAGAACGAAATCTACACCCCGGTGCGGCTGGATGTCGGTCACAGCGGATGGGCGGAGGATTACAACATGCACGGTATGCGGACGGATGTGCTGACGCAGAATATCGTCTGGGTATGCCGTGAAAAAGCACTGACCGTGGAGGAGATTGCGCGTACTCTCGGCTGTGCAGCAGTGTATCTGGAAAACAAGATTGATGAACTGACCGACATGGACTACATGCGGAAGGTCGGCGCGAACCGGTATATCACCAATTTCATGATCGAGAACGTGCAGTATGTTCTGAAAACCGGAGGCTGGCAGTACAAATACGCCTACCCGACTGCCAGAGCGGTGTGCGGGATGCTCAGAGAACGTCTGCCGCAGATAAAGAAATCCGATGTCATGGACGGCGAGTTTTCCGATGATTTTCTGCTCGCCGCACTGCTTGTGCCGGAACTGAACCGCGCGGGTGCACTCCTGAGTCACTTCATCCGTCAGCGCGCAGGTCTCAGTTTTCCGTGCGTGACACCGAAACGGAGCGACGGCAGTGAACATTGGGTCTGCGCATGGAATCAGAGCAGTGTCACCGACGAAGCCATGACGGGATATGATGCGGATTACCTCGATTTCATGCGGTATTCTTCGCTGACATACAAGGACAGGGAAGCGGGCGGACTTCATTCCCAGCAGTGCGATCACCGTCTGTTCGGCGGCTGGCGTGATTTTGAAAATACGGAGCTGAAACAGCTTGCGCGCGTCCGTGAATTGATTGAAAAAGAGGAGACCCCGAACGATTATGACATGGACGGCATTGTGAATCTGCGGGAAAAAGGGTATATCCGCATAGACGGCGGCAGGCCGGTGATTCTGATTCCCTGTCTGCGGAAGAACGGGAACGGTTCTGCGGATACCGGTGACGTGATCGGGCGGTATGAGAAGCTGTTTGCGGAGAACCTGAACATGGATGAGGTCTGCGCGGACTGCCTGAAAGAGATTGAATTGAGAAAGCGGCTGATTCCCGCGCATCTTGATGACAATCAGCGGAATGCAATCCTCGGCGGAAGCACAAACATCCATCCGTCGGCGATGTTCTATACACTCTACCAAAACGGTGATCTTGCCATGCCGACAGAAGATGAGCAGAAGCGGATTCTGACACTGGTGTGGGAAGTATAGGCGATCAAAACTGCACAGCCTTCGCATTTTACCGTTTATTCTTGACAACCCTGCCGTTCCGTGCTACAATACACTTGAAATTTCACCGGAAACGGAGGATGAACCATGCACGAACGAGGTGATATTATTGTCACCGATCCCATTTCCGCGAATACCGGACGGGACGTGTCGGATGAACTGCAGAAGCTGATTCTCGACAACCCGAACCGCACGATCTATTTCCCGGACGGCGAGTACGTGATCGCAAAGCCCATCTGCACACCCGCGAATCCTGAGCACAGCGTCATGCTCGAGCTGTCGAACTACGCCGTCATCAAGGCGTCGCCGGACTGGAACAGCGATGAGGCAATGATCCGGCTCGGTGCGGCGGAACCGTTCAACAACATCACGACCAACGGAAGCAACTACGGCATCACCGGCGGCATCATCGACGGAAGCGGAATCGCAAACGGCATTTCCGTTGACAGCGGACGCGAATCCCGGATCGAGAAGGTTTCCATCAAGCACACCTTCATCGGGATTTACATCAAATACGGTACCAACAGCCGCTCCTCCGATGCGGACATCCTTAACGTGAACATCGTGGGCAACGACAGGGCGGGCTCCATTGGCGTTCTCATCGACGGATGCGACAACACTCTGACCAATATGCGGATTGCCGGCGTGCAGATCGGGATCAAGATTCTCGCGCCTTCCCAGTTTTTGAAGAATATCCATCCCCTGTACGTCTACCGCGGCGAGCTCGGCGTGGACAATTACGCGGACAGCTATGGCTTCTGGGATGACACCAATCAGCACTGCTGGTACAACAACTGTTACAGCGACCAGTTCGCAACCGGTTTCCGCATGAAGTCCGGGGCACGCCATGTCTACGCGGACTGTTTCTGCTACTGGTACACGGACAAGGGCGGAATCCAGAACGGCTATCTCGCGGACGGCAAGTTCAACTCCGTTCTGCGCAACTGCCACGTCAAGTGCAAACCGACGGCGGCGGATACTGCATTCCTGAAGGTGAAGGAAGCCGGCGGTCACGGGCGTGTGGAAAGTCCGTTCGTCGACGCCGACATCAAGGACAAAACCTATCTGGACTATCTGCACGGAGATGTGATCGAGCCGGTGTGAAAAATACGGAATCATGCGCACTTGCAATTTCCCGCCGGATGTGGTATAATTCCCTCTGTAATTGAAGAAAATACTGCCACCGGGTAGTCGAAGCAGAGCATTCGTGGTACATCGTTAGGTCTTTGAAGATGTACCGTCGGGTGCTCTTATTTTTTGAGGAGAAATTTATGAAAGCATTGCTGTACAACCCCTTCCGGAAACTCACGAAATTCGAGTGGGTGCTGTGGATTCTGTCACTCGTCGTGGTCGGCGGCGGATTTCTGGCATCATCGGGCGATATCCTGACGCTGACGGCATCCCTGATCGGTGTGACCGCGCTGATTTTTGTCGCAAAAGGGGACACTTGGGGACAGATTCTCACCTGCGTGTTTGCGCTGCTGTATGCGGTGATTTCGTGGGAACAGCGGTATTACGGCGAGATGATTACGTATGTCGGCATGAGCGCACCCATCGCGGCGGCTGCTGTCGTGGAGTGGATCCGGCATCCGTACGCGGGTACAACGGAAGTCGAGGTCGCGGCTCTGACAAAGAAGAAAATCACCCTGATCGTGGTGCTGACGGCTGTGGTGACGGTGGTGGTCTATTTCATTCTGCGATTTTTCGGCACCGCCAATCTCATCCCGTCCACGGTGTCCGTCACCACATCCTTTGCGGCGGCGTCATTGGTGTTCTGCCGGAGTCCGTTCTACGGTCTGGCGTACGCGGCGAATGACGTTGTGCTGATCGTGCTGTGGGTGCTGGCGTCGGTGAAGGATCTGTCGTACGTGCCGATGGTGCTGTGCTTTGTGATGTTCTTCGCGAACGACATGTACGGCTTCGTCAACTGGACGCGGATGCACAGACGGCAGAAAAAACCTCACCCGTGTGATGAGTGAGGCTTTGGTATTTGGTTATGCCGTCACCGACTGTGTAATCAGATCGTCGATGACGCGGTGTCCCTCCACGGTCGGATGGATGCCGTCGCCGGAGAGAAGATTTGCATAATTATGCGAAAGCAGGAAGGGTGAGCGGATGTCGATGAGGCCGCATCCGAACTTCACGGCAATCTGCTCCGCGGTGCGGTTGTAGTATTCGTGCCAGCGGTAGAGCATGCTGGTGTCGCCGAGCCATGAAAGAATGTTGTCGAGGGAGAGATTCCGGCTGATCCACTTGATATACTTGTCGGAGTCGAGCGGTACGAGGTTGCAGAGGAACACCTTCGCGCCCATGTCCTGTGCATACCGGATGCAGTCGCCGTAGAGGGTCACGAACTGATCCGCAGGTGTGTTCGGCTTGAAGTCCCCGTTCGGGTTGTCGGAGATGTCCTTCCACTTGAAGTCGCAGTCGTTGCCGCCGTATTCGAAAATGACGGTTGTGCCGTCCGCGGGAGAGGTCAGCTTCTTCGCAACAAGGGTGGTGCCGGTGCCGATGGTCGCTCCCATAATAGAACAGTTCGTTACGTCGTAGCCCATCTCTTTGAGTGCAGTGAAGCGCTCACCGAAGAGTTTGTGCCGTCCCGCTTCTTCAGAATAATATACGCCCCGCATGATGGAGTCACCAAATGTTAATAATCGCTTCATTTTTATCCCCTTTTGCTTTTTGGATCTTTGTGATATTATTATACCGATAGAACCGGAATTATGCAACCCACGGGGAGTGTAGTGGGCTGAACGCGTCGTAGGTAGCGGCGAGGGAGAGAAATTTTCGGTAGAATCCACCCGGAATAGAGGAATCTACTGTGGGTGGAGTTAATCTGAATAACAGAATTGTATCAATAATTCACATGAAAGGAGACGGAGCATGGGAAATGTGAGCCGTGAAAAGCTGGAGCGGAATATCGCCGCGAATATCGCTGTGCTGAGAAAGGCATCCGGGATGACGCAGGCGGGACTGGCGGAAAAGATCGGATACTCGGACAAGAGCATCTCCAAATGGGAACGCGGCGAAGGAATTCCGGACGTGATCTGTCTCAAACAGATGGCGGATCTCTTCGGCGTGACGGTGGATGCCCTGCTTTCGGACGAGGCGGCAGTTCCGGGAAGTGAACCGGTGCAGGCGGAATCCGGGGCGGTGTCTCCGGTTTATACCGTGAATCACTGGGCGATTGCGCTGGTGTCGATGGCGGGTGTGTGGCTGCTGGCGGCGCTTGCGTTCATCATCGTGAAGCTCGCGGGCGGCGAATCCGTACTGCCCTTCGTGATCGCGCTGCCGGTGACGATGCTTCTGGCGGTGATTTTCAATGCCGTCTGGGGAAACCGCACGGGTGCATTCCTGACGATTTCCGCGCTCATCTGGAGCATCCTGTTCCTGATCTGCTGGATCTGCCGGGCGTACAATCTGTGGCTCCTGATGGCACTCGGCGTTCCCGCAACCGTGATCGTGTGGCTGTCCTGCCGTGTCAGACGTGCCGTGAATCCCGAGCCGGATGAGCCGGAACGGAATGCATGAATATGCAGATGATGCGCATGAATATTCCGCAAAAATATCGGTGAAATCCGTTGACAGGGACGTTTTTCCTGTGGTATAATATCCGTGAACAAACGCAGGGGTGCTGAGAAATCGGCTGAGACGGGAGTGCCCGAACCCTTTAACCTGATACGGATAATACCGGCGTAGGAAGAATTTGTCAAACAAAATACGACAATCATTCGTGACGTGATATCCGTGGTACGTTTGTACTGCGGATTTTTGTTTTCACCGCAAACGGTGAGCGTTCTGTTCGGAAAAATCCAACGAAAGGTTGTCGGAACAATGACAGCAAAGAAAAAATTCAATCTTCACATCATGACGGAATCGGCGATCATGATTGCACTTGCAACGGTGCTCAGCTTCATCAAGGTTTACGAAGCCCCGTTCGGCGGATCCGTGACGCTTCTCTCCATGGCGCCCATCATCATCCTCGCACTGCGGAACGGAGCAGGTGTCGGACTTGCGGCGGGATTCGTGCACTCCGTGCTCCAGCTCATGTTCGGGCTTGCCAACGTCGCATGGGTGCCGGATGTGCTCGGGAAGGTGCTCTGCGTATTCCTCGACTACATTCTGCCGTTCACGTGCCTCGGTCTTGCAGGACTTTTCCGCGGATTCGCACCGGCAGGAAGCTCGAAAAAGCGCATGATTGCCGTATCCCTGATCGCAGTTCTCGTCGTGACTCTGCTCCGCTTCGGATTTCATATCCTCTCCGGCGGCGTCATCTGGCATGCGCTCGACCTCGAGTGGTACGCGGACGACCCGTCGCACATCGTGAATCAGTACAGCAAGTGGATTTTCTCGCTCGTGTACAACGGCTGGTTCATGATTCCGGAGATCATCGAAACAGCTGTCGGCGTGCCGGTTCTCTATGCGGCTCTTGCGAAGGTGAAAAACAGAAATTATAATTACACAATCGAATAACCCCATCGGACGGACTGAATTTGCGGTCCGTCCTTTTTCTCGCATTCCGGGATTTATTCTCTCTCACCGGGATGTTTACACCGCGCGCGTTCTCTGCTATAATGATATCGGTGCACCGGAAATCATACATCGGAGGATAACATGAATCTGGAATTCGGAAAAAATCTTAAAAAACTGCGTCGGGAGCGGGATATGACGCAGGAGGAGCTGTCGGAGGCGTTATCTCTGTCGGTTCAGGCGATCAGCCGTTACGAAACGGGCGCGGCATACCCGGATATCGAAATGCTCCCCGTCATCGCGGGATTTTTCGGCACAACCGTCGATGCTCTGCTCGGTGTATCGAAACAGATGCGCGAGAAACGCAAGGACGAGTACCTCACCGAGCTGCGGACGCTCACCGACCGGCGGGACAGACTGGCACTTCTGCGGCGTCAGCGGGCGGAATTCCCGGAGGACTGGGACGTCGTCAGCGATATGATGAACGAGATGACCTACCTCCCGGACTGTGCGGACGAAATGCGTGAGATTGCGGCGGATGCCATGCGTCACTGCGACGAGCCGATCTGGCGGGAGAATATACTGCTGTTCTACCTCAAATCGGAGCCGGATGACGCACGCGCGATGCAGTTCATCGACAAGTGGAGCTCACGGTACGATATCCGCAGAGCGGCGAACATCAGATTCCGCTGTATGTGCCGGGGCGAGAACGAAAAACTGCGGCGGATTTCCCAGAAAATCCTGCGGGATGAGCTTCTTTCCTCCCTGCTTTCGCTCACGGAAAGAAGCGGCACCGCGGAAGACGCCGTCGGAAACTGCCGTCAGGTGCTGGATTTCATCGCCGGACTGTCCGGGAATTCCGAGCCGGTGAAGCCTGACATGTGGACGGACACGAGACTGCGGTGCATGCTCCGGCTTGCCAATAACCTCTTCGCGCTCGGTCGGGATGAGGACGGCTTCGGGGTGCTGGAATCGGCGGTGACACTGCTTGAGAATCTCTTTGCACTGCCGGACGGGACGGTTCTGACCTATGGCACGCCGGACTTCGACTGCATGACGGCGAAAACGGGGCGTGAAGTCTATCATAAGATCACGGAATTCACCGGAATGATTGCCCAGTCCATGATGATGAATCTGGTTTACGAGACTCCCGTGAGCGGAGCGGATGTCCCCGGCGGAATCGTCCGGGATATGGAAGGCTTTGAGCGGGAGATGATTTTCGCGCGGCATACATACGATCTCCTGCTGTGGGCATCGTGGGACGGATTTGCCCGGGTGAAGGAGGATGCGCGGTACACGGCTCTGCTTGAGCGGGTAAAAGCGGTGACGTCACTGGAAAACAATTACAATCTCCTGTATCTGATGAAAGCCGCGGCTGACCGGAACGACGGGTGGATTGCGGGAAAATCATGGGTCTCTGCACTGCTGGTAAAAGACGTCGGCGCATACATCGTTTTCGATGACAGTGAGGATATCCGTGAAAAATTCGCGCGGATGAAGCGGGAGAACAACACCGTGATCCTGCGCACTGCGACGGTACGGGTCGGCGGCTGGCTGAGGGAGACTCCCGATGTCATTGTGCGCAACCTTCTGGAACTGAATCCGGCAAACAGGGATGCAGAGGTGCTCCTTGACGACGGCAG
>JAFTPW010000329.1:0-12790 GCA_017463075.1 Clostridia bacterium | reverse complement strand
TAACTTACGTGCGCTTCGGTGAAGAAGTGTATTCTCCCGTCATCTGCAAGGGCGACGCGGATGTGATCCTCAGCTTTGAACTCCTCGAAGCCGCAAGATGGCTCCCGCATCTCAGAAACGGCGGCACCATTGTCACTTCCACGCAGCAGATCAACCCCATGCCCGTCATCACCGGCGCGGCGAAGTATCCTGAAGAAATCATCAGCGATATGAAAACCATGGCGATTGATATCCGTCCCTATGACGCACAGGCAATCGCGGAAGAAGCCGGCAATGTCCGCGCATCCAACGTCGCCCTCATCGGACTCGCCGCAGACGTTCTCGGATTTGACGAAACCGTCCTCCGCGAAGCCGTCGCCGCATGCGTTCCCGCAAAGGCACTCGACGTCAACATGAAGGCATTCGACCTCGGACGCGCTAAGGCGAAGGAAGTTAATGCATAATTCATAATGAATCGGCGGATGTGCGGTGTGCTGACGGGATGTTGGGCAGGAATCATTACGCGGTTGACCGCAAGGGATCAACCCTACGTGATTTGTCGGCATCCTCTCCGGCGCGCGTGAGCCAAAACCAAAAAGCGATTTAAGCTACTAAATTCCGCAATCGCTCCACGGCTGCTGCGAACAGGGTCTCGGCGGTCCCTGTGAGCTCGAAGACGATTTTCTGATAAATAGGACGGAACAATTTGGCATCGCACCCTCAGTTACAATTCGCAGATATATCCGTAGGCAAGCAAAAAAGCAGTTTAAACTGCACGTAACAATAAAAAAAATCCCCCGAAGCTGACAGTATCATATCAACTTAGATCCAGTCAGCGCATTGCACATCGTCAGCATAAAAGTTTTGCGGAGCTTTTTCAAAAGCGACCCTGAGGTGTTCATCTTCGATGAAACCTACGAGTTTGTAAACAAACTCTCCCCCCTGTACATCACTTAGCACTATCCCACGTCAGCAGAAAGGACAACATATGGTGGATCTTTTATCATTGCAGAAGAAATTTATTCTGGCGCATCTGAAGGAAGGCGATACTGCCGTGGACTTTACGATGGGCAACGGGTATGATACCGTATTTCTGAGCCAGACCGTCGGAGCGAGCGGGAAGGTAATCGCGTTCGATATTCAGGAGAAGGCTCTCACATCCACGGAGCATAACCTCAGATCCAACGGATGTCCCGACAACTGGCGGCTCATATGCGCATCCCACGACCGGGCGAATGAGTTCATCACGGGCCCCATCAAGGCAGGGATGTTCAACCTCGGATACCTTCCCGGCGCCGGAAAGAAACAGCTCACCACCAAAAGAACCACGACGCTTCCCGCAGTCGAGAGAGCCATGGCAATGCTCGGCGAGGATTCCGTACTCCTTGTCGCCGTGTATCCCGGTCATCCCGAAGGAGAAGCGGAAGGGCGTGAGCTGTGCGAATATTTCGCCGGAATTTCCCGGTTCAAGTACAGCATCGCCCAGTTCCGGATGCTTAATTCTCCCGAAAGCCCCTTCTTTATCGTCATCGAAACCAAATGAATCCCATGAGAGGCGGTGACTTATGAATCATCAGAACCCGAATCGCCGTAATACGAATCAGACCCGGCAGAATCCGCGGCAGACCCGTCAGCAGAACCCCAACGGCTATCCGCAGCAGCGTCAGAGTCAGCAGACCCGGCAGAATCCGCAGTACCGTCAGCAGACCCGGCAGAATCCGCAGAACGCCGCATACCGTCAGCAGCAGTACGCGCAGGAAACGCCCGAGGAACGCGCACGCCGTGAGGCTTATAACCGCCGCAGACGGGAGCAGATGGAAGCACGGCGTCAGGCAAGAATCGACGCGGAACGCCGTGAACGCCAGCGGGAAAAGGAACTCCGCGCCATTGAGCGTAAGGAGAACCTCAAAATCCTCGGCGGTCGGCTGGCTGTGTTCGGCGTGATTTTGCTCATTATGCTCGTTATCGCGGGCGGCCTGTTCCTGTGGTTCTTCCACCGTACTCCCGATGAAACCGACGACGGCGGTAAAATCAGCTATACCTTCGGCGGCGAGGAAGTCCGTAAAACCGATCTCGCGGACGCCATCATCGAAGTCCACGGCGAGGACAGGATCTATATCTGCTTCAATGACCTCGCAAAATACCTCGGCATGGCAGAATCCGGCTCGGCACAGGAGATGAAATTTATCCTCAAAACCGGTGATACTGCCGCAGATACCGCCGCTGGTACCGGAAATGAGGAAATTATCACCTTCACCACCGATAATACCCTCGTCACTGTCAACGGTCAGCAGATTCAGTTGAAATATCCCAACGTCCTCCGCGGCACCGAGGTCTGGGTCGAATCCGGCTTCTTTGAGGATCAGATGGTCAACCTCGCCTATACATACGACGCGAAGAAATCCACCGTCGCCCTGTCCCGCGTGAAGGATGAGGAAAACTCCACGGATAAAGAAACCGTGTACCTCCCCGTTTCGTTCAAGCTCAAGTGGGAAGCCGCCATCGAGCCCATCGAGGAAGACCCGCTCATCGGCGACGTCGTGTACAATACCGGCTCGGATGACAGCGCGGGTACGGTCGACCTCAACTTCAAAAACGACCTCACGGAGTACGAGAAGTACATGAATCCCGAGGGAGACATGCGCGACGCGTTCCTGACGCTGGTCAATACGAAGAATACGCTCACCGCGGCGGATGTGCCGAATGACCTCATGGACTGCAAGCATACCAGCACCGCGAAGGCAACCCAGCAGCTCCGCGAATACGCTTGCAAGGCGCTCGAGGCACTGTATATCGAGATGAAGGCGAACGAATTCTACAATATGGCAGTGTACAGCGGGTATCGCACGTATGAATATCAGGCGACCTTGTTTGAAACCTATACCCAGCGGGAAATGGCGAACAATCCGTCCCTGAGCCGCGAACAGGCGGAGGCAGTCGTGCTCACATACTCCACCAGACCCGGCACCAGTGAGCACCAGACAGGTCTTGCCGTCGACATGGATACCATGGGCACCTTCACGACGGACTTCGCATACACAGCGGAATACGCGTGGCTTCAGGAAAACGCGTGGAAGTTCGGGTTCATCCTGCGCTTCCCGGCGGACAAGACCGAGATCACCACGATCCAGTTTGAACCGTGGCACTACCGCTACGTCGGCCGCTATCACGCACAGAAGATTCACGCATCCGGACTCTGTCTCGAAGAATACGTCGAACAGCTTGGTAATTGACAAATCACACGGTATTTCCGGAATTTCCCGGGAGTGCCGTGTTTTTTGTGCATATTTTGAATGGAATACAAATTTTGATTGAAAAATAACCCCATCTGTGGTAAAATGTATGAAAGATCAAAAAGACGGTGGAACACATGAACAATACTCTCACAATTGAGACGGCAAAGGCGCGCGCGGACGATCTGCGGAAGAAAATCCGGCACGCGGTGGAGCTTTATTATAATCAGGACGCACCCGAGATTACCGACTTCGAGTACGACGCGATGTTTGAAGAGCTGAAACAGCTGGAGGCGGCGTTCCCGGAAGTCGATGTCCCCGATTCGCCCACGCATAAAGTCGGCGGCACGGCATCGGAGAAGTTTGAAAAGGTCACGCATCCCGTGAAAATGGGCAGCTTGTCCGACGTTTTCTCCGAGGATGAGCTGACGGCGTTCCTCACCCGCACAACGGACGCACTGCTCGAATACGGCGTGCCGGCGGAAGAAATCGTGTACTCCGTGGAGCCGAAAATCGACGGGCTGTCCGTGTCCCTCACGTATGAAGGCGGCAGACTCACGCTCGGTGCAACGCGCGGCGACGGTACGGTGGGCGAAAATGTGACGGAAAACGTGCGTACCATCGCCGGAATCCCGCATACGCTGGCGGAAAGCCTCAATCTGACCGTGCGCGGCGAAGTCTACATGCCCCGGAATGCCTTTACGCGGCTCAACGAAATCAAGGCGGAGAACGGCGAAAAGCTCTTTGCCAATCCGAGAAACGCGGCGGCAGGCTCACTCCGACGGCTCAATGCGGAGGAAACCGCGGCGGCGCATCTCGATATTTTCGTATTCAACTATCAGGCAGGTGAGCTGTATGCCGACGGTCATGCGCCTCTGTCCCACGGCGAGACCATTGACCGGATCGCAGAGCTCGGATTCCATGCCATCAAAATCCAGACGCTGACGGCTGACCACGACGCGGTGCTCGATGCCGTGCGGCAGATCGGGGAAATGCGCTCCGGACTCCCGTACGATATTGACGGCGCGGTTGTGAAGCTCAATTCGCTCGAGCACAGAAGAATCGTCGGCGAGAATCCGTCCACTCCGAAATGGGCGGCGGCGTTCAAGTATCCTCCCGAGCAGAAGCAGACGAAGCTCGTCGATATCGAAGTCAACGTCGGACGGACGGGTGTGCTCACGCCGCTGGCAATTCTCGAGCCGGTACAGCTTGCCGGAACAACGGTCTCCCGCGCGACTCTGCATAACATCGACATCATCCGCGAACGCGACGTGCGAATCGGCGACACCGTCATCGTGCAGAAGGCGGGCGATATCATACCGGAGATCATCGGATCGGTGAAGGAAAAGCGGGACGGCTCCGAGCGGGTGTTTGAGTTCCCGGAAACTTGTCCCTCCTGCGGCGAAAAGCTCGTGTGGGATGACGCGGACGGGGACAACGACGGCGAAACCGGTGCGCTCCGGTGCCAGAATCCCGCGTGCCCGGCTCAGCTGGAGAGAGGAATCATCCACTTCGCAAGCCGCGGCGCCATGAACGTGGACGGTCTCGGTCCCGCAATCGTGCGGCTTCTGATCGAGGAAGGGCACATCCGTGACGCGGCGGACCTGTACACGCTGAAAAAGGAAGACATCGCAGCACTCCCGAGAATGGGTGAAAAATCCGCGGAAAATCTGCTTGCCGCCATCGAAAAATCCAAAACCGCGGGCGCGGCGAGGGTTCTCTACGGTCTCGGCATCCGTCACGTCGGTGAAGCCGCATCCGAAGCGGTCATGAATACCTTCCGCGATGTGGAAGTGCTCTTCACGGTCACCGCGGACGCGCTTGCCGAGGTGCAGGATATCGGTGCGGTCACGGCGGAAACCATCGTCGGATTCTTCGCTCTGCCCGAAACCCGCGTGATTGTCGATAAGCTCAAGGCGGCGGGTGTGATGCTCGCTCTGCCGGAAATGCCTGCGGATGCGAACGAAACCGAAGCCGACGACCGGTTTGCCGGCATGACGTTCGTGCTGACCGGGACGCTTCCCACCATGACCCGCGACGAAGCCACCGCGCTCGTGAAAAAATACGGCGGAAAAGCAACCGGAAGCGTGTCGAAGAAAACCACATACGTCCTCGCCGGTGCGGAAGCCGGATCCAAGCTCACCAAAGCACAGGACCTCGGAATCCCCGTCATCAGCGAAGAGGAATTTCTGAATATGCTGAAATGACCTTCGAGAAACTGACGAAACTCACAGAAATCAGGTAAACACAATGCAGCTGTTTCTCATCATCGCAGGAGCCCTCCTCGTCCTGCTTCTTCTGCTCACCGCCGCGGCGGGATGGTATATGTACCGCTTCGCCATCGTGCGCAATCCGAAAATGCAGCGCGACGCGTGGGTCGAAGAGCCGAAAACCTTCGCTGACCTCACCGAGGAGGACTTTGATAAAATCGTAAAGGACGTCCATTACCTGCGCGATTTCCCGAAGGAGCGGATCACGATCGAATCCCACGACGGGCTGAAGCTGGCGGGGCATCTGTTCGCGGCCGAAAATCCGCGTGCCGTCGTCATCATGGCGCATGGATACCGCTCCTCCGCTCCGTTTGACTTCTCCGGTGCCGTGCAGGACTTCCATAAGCTCGGTCTGTCCTGCCTCCTCATCGACCAGAGAGCGCACGGTTACAGCGAAGGGAAGTATATCGGATTCGGCGCCACTGAGCGGTTCGACGTCGTCCGTTGGGCGGAGTACTGCAAAAAACGCTGGGAAAACCTTCCCGTCATCATGGACGGCGTTTCCATGGGCGCGGCTACTGTCGTCATGGGATGCAGTGTCGGATACCCCGATAACGTCCGTGCCATCATCGCCGACTGCGGCTATACAACTCCCGGCGCAATCTGTAAACGTACCCTGAAACGGTGGTTCAAACTTCCGCCTTTTCCCGTGTACTACGCCGCAAAGGTCTTCGTGAAGCTCATGGCGGGATATGACCTCGACGGCGTCTCCACAACGGAGGCAATCCGGAAAATGCGGAACGAGCGCCCCATCCCGATCCTGTTCGCACACGGCAGAAAGGACGATTTCGTCCCGTGTACGATGAGTGAAGAGAACTTCGCCGTCATAAACGACGGTTCGGCAGAAATTTTCCTCGTCGATGAAGCCGACCACGGCCTCGCATACCTGCGGGATAAACCCGGATACACAGAAGCAATCCTGCGCCTGTTCGAAAAAGCAGGGATCTGAGCGGCTGCGCCTAAGATAATAGAGAATATCGAATAAATAATAGATATAAACCAACCTCCACGGCGCGCGTGAGCCCGGATCAGAAACAATTTAAGCAACAATATCACGCAATCGCTCCACGGCTACTGTGAGCAGGGTCTCGGCGGTCCCTGCGAACTTACGAACGATTTACTGATAGATCGGACGGAACAATTCTGCATCGCACCCTCAGTTACAATTCGCAGACATATCCGTAGACAAGCAAAAAAGCAGTTCAAACTGCACGTAACAATAAAAAAATCCCCCGAAGCAGACGAAATCATATCCGTGCATGAACAGTCAACGCACTGCACCTCGTCAGTCGAAAGATTTTTGCGGAGCTTTTTTTCAAAAAAGCGACTCGTGTCCCTTACAAAACGAAAAATTTAAAACTACACCAGAAAGGAGAAAGAAAAAATGGCAAGATGGAGTATTATCCGGGACGGACGTGCGATTGCATGGGACGTAAAGAAGGGTGATGTTCATACGGATGACGTGGAGATGGCGGGATTTTATGCCGCTGACACGGTCACGTACGGGATGACGGAGGACGGGTTCAAGCTCATGCACAGACCCACGTTCCCGACCCTCAGACTCAGACCCAACAATACGCATGCCACCTACCAGCTCAACGTACCCGACGCAAATGTGCCGAAGGTTGTCGTAAACGGCGAGATCGCGGAGGAAGTCCTCACCAGAGTCGAGCAGAACGGTATCCTCACCCTCTGCTGCACGGACGAAAAGCACGGGCTTGAAATCGTACATACCTGCTATCCCTCCACTGACTGGCGCATCACGTATGAAGCCGTAACCGTGCGCAATACCGGTGACTGCGATGTTGATCTCACTGTAACGGTGGGCGACAACGAAGTCAACCAGACCATGGGTCCCATGGGCATCAATATCATGGACGTCATCACCGACTTTGAAGACGGCAAACTCAAGGCGGGCGAGGAATATACCTACTATATCCTCTTCACCGGACGCGTCGCGAACGAAGACCCCGACTGCTGCCTGCCCGATTATACCGATCCCGAAACCGAACTCAGAAACCGCGTCGGCAATATCGAGAGACTCACCTCTCCCATGAAGCTCGATACCGGCAACGAACTTCTCGATACCATGTTCCGCTTCGCGAAGATCCGCGCGGGTGAATCCGTGTTCGATACCATGTACGGCCTGCTCCATAGCCCCGGCGGAAAGAGCTACTACGCCGCTACATGGTGCAATGACCAGGTCGAATATGCCGGACCCTACTTCGCTTATACCGGCGACGAAGCCCTCATCGAATGCAGCGCGAACGCGTACCGCATGTATATGCCCTTCATGTCCGCTACGTACCAGCCCATCCCGTCCTCTGTGATCGCCGAAGGTATCGACTACTGGAACGGCGCAGGTGACAGAGGTGACGCTGCTATGTACCTCTACGGCGCGTCCAGATTCGTTCTCACCACCGGCGACCGCGCACTTGCGGAAGAACTCATCTCCGGTATCGAATGGTGCGCGGAATACTGCTGGCGCAAGAAGAATGAGGACGGCGTAATCGCATCCGACAGTGATGAACTCGAAGGCAGATTCCCCGCAGGCGATGCAAACCTCTGCACTTCCACTCTCGCATACGCAGGCTACCTCGCAGCAGCGGCTCTTGAGAAGGAACTCGGCGACACCGAACTCGCGGAAACTTACGAATCCCGCGCAAAGGAACTCCGTGACGCCATCGAAACCCACTTCGGTGCGGATATCCACGGCATTCCCACCTACCGCTACTATAAGGAATGCGAAATCATGAGAAGCTGGATCTGCATGCCCCTCTGCGTCGGTATCTATGACCGTGCAAGAGCTACCGTGGATGCCCTCACTTCCGAGTACCTCATGAAGCCCGACGGATTCCTCACCGCTGAAGGAAGCGTCACCATCTGGGACAGATCCACCCTGTACGCTCTCCGCGGTATCTTCGCATCCGGCTATACCGATGAGGCAACCAAGCTCCTCCTTCAGTATTCCGAAAACCGCCTCCTCGGTGAACGTGTTCCTTACGCAGTTGAAGCATATCCCGAAGGCGGCAGACGTCACCTCTCCGGCGAATCCGCTCTGTTCTGCAAGGTCATCACCGAAGGCCTGCTCGATATGAAGCCCACCGGTCTCAATTCCTTCAGCCTCAAGCCCACCCTTCCCGATGCCCTCGATCACCTCTACCTCACCGATATCCGCGCCCACGGTATCGTGTTTGACGTGAAGCTCGAAAAGGACGGCTATACCGTAACCAGAAACGACGGCACCGTACTCGCATCCGGCAAGAACGGCGAATACGTTGAGGTGAATGCATAATTCATACAATTGCGTCAACCTTTACGGCGCGCGTGAGCCCGGATCAAAAACAATTTAAATAACGAAATCAATTGATCCTTCCATGGCTACTGTGAGCAGGGTCTCGTGCGGTCTCACTCAAGTTCCTTGAGTGGGCGAACTCGATAACAGTTTTCTGATAATTTGGTACGCATATTTCGGATGTGCACCCTCAGTTACAATTTGCAATTGTATCCGTAGACAAGCAAAAAAGCAGTATAAACTGCACGCCGTCAAAGAAAAATCCCCTTGAAGCTGACGAAATCATATCAACTGCCTCCCCGTAGTGAACCAAAACCTCGCCAGTAGAAAGTGTTTTGCGGAGCTTTTTTTCAAAAAAGCGACATCGCGTCCCCCAAACTAAAAAATTCAACAGGAGCTAACCACTATGACCCTCCGTGTGATGACTTATAATATCCAGCATGGGCATGTGCATTTGTCCGATCATATTGATCTTACGAAGACGGCGGATGTGATCCGTGAAGTCGGAGCGGAGATTATCGGGCTGAATGAAGTGCGCGGGCTGGGGAAGAAGTATGCCGATTATACCGCGCAGGTGGAGCAGATGGCGGCGTATCTCGGCTACCACTGCTACTTCGGCAGATCCATTTACGTCCGCGGAACGGAGCCTTACGGCAATGCCGTGCTCTCGAAGTACCCCATCGTCGAGGCGTCCGTGATCCGCATTCCCGATCCCGTTGAACCGGAAGCAAGACGCAAAACCGAATCCAGAACCATGTGCCGGTGCGTCGTTGAAGTTCCCGACGGAGATGCCGTTCGTCCTGTGGCGGTTTACGCATCCCACTTCGGACTCAGCAAAATCGAGCAGGAGCACGCCGTGTCCACTGCGGAAACCACGCTCCGCGACGAAAAACTCCCCGCAGTCCTTATGGGCGACTTCAATGTCACACCCGACGATCCCGTTCTCGCTCCCCTGAACGCACTTCTCAACGGAACGGACGAGCTGACCGGCGGCGAATTTTCGTTCCCGTCCGACAATCCGCGCATCAAAATCGACTATATCTATACCACCAAAAACATTACACCTGTTCGGGCAGAGATCGTGCACGTCGTTGCCAGTGACCATTGCCCCGTATGGGCTGACCTTGCGCTGTAAAAGTTCAAAAAATCAACATGTTTTCCGCACTTTTTGAAGCTCCGGATGAGTTTTCAAAAGGCTGTGGAAAACTGTGTTGAAAAGTGGAAAACCCCTTTGGGAAACTTCGCATTCACTGGGGAAAACCTGAAATTTCCGGTGGAAAACCGCATCTTTCCCGAAGAAGCGTCAGGATGGTGTTCAGAAAATCAACATCCGAGCCGGAACGACAGACAAAACAACGTAAAAACACCCGATTCAAGCGGCTGAAAAACCGATGAACCGGGTGTTTTTTTCGCGTCCGACGGACGGAACTTTATTTTTTCTGCTTAACATTTGTTCGCACGGATGCCTCGTACAACTCTTCCAGCTGACGGGTCATGCCTCGCGCGGTGAATTTTTCTTCATACATCCGCCGTGCACCTTCGGCATACTTCGCGAGCGTCTCCGGATCACCGATCAGCGAGAGAATCGCATCCGAGAGGGCGGAGGGATCTTTTTCGGGCACCAGAAGACCGTTCACGCCTTCGGTAATCATGTACGGATTGCCGCCGTACGTGGTCGCAACTGCCGGAATCGACAGACTCATGCCCTCGGACAGCGCAAGACAGGACGTCTCCGTGCCCCACGAGCAGTTCAGATTCAGATCCATGATGTTGTAGTACGGCGCGACGTCGTTCACAAAACCAATGAAGCGAACCTTGTCCGAAATCCCGAGCGAGGCAGCCTGAGCTTTCAGCGCACTGTCGCACGAGCCGCTGCCGATGATGAGGAATACCACGTCCGGATGCGCGGATGCAACCGTTTTTGCAGCGTCCAGGAGCGTCGCGTGACCTTTGTACGGCTCAAGACGTGCCGAGATGCCGCAGACGAACGCGGATTCCGGGATGTGCAGCTCCTGCTTCAGCGCGGCGCGTTCCTTCGTTCCGATGCGGCGGACTTCCTCCGAGCCGTTGATGATGACGGTGATCTTCTTCGGATCCACACCGGTGTCGGTCAGGTTGTCCTTTGCGGCTTCCGCTACGGCTACGATATCCGTCGCGAGCGTGTTGTTCACGAGCCCGTTGATCTGTTTCCCCGGAAATGTGGTCAGCTTCTTCGACGGCGGAAATGCCGAATGGCGGGTGTAGAAGCGGCACGGAACTTTCATGAGCCACGCCGCCAGCTTGCCGGAGAACGCGGAATGCGTGTGGACGATGTCGGGCCTGAACTGCCGGATGATCTTCTTGATCTCCCGCATCGCTGCCATGTCGAAGCTCTTGTCACGGCCGTGCATGATTTCAATGACCGGGTAGTGCTCCGCTTCCACGAACGGAATCAGCTGGGAATCCTTCGGCAGAACCACGCGGATGTCGAATTTTGTGCGGTCGAAGTTGTGCAGGTAGTTCACCATAAGCCGACCTGCGCCGCCTACGTTTGTGTCCGATAAAATGTGAAGAACTTTAATCAATTTGGTTAACCTCCGTTTGCCTGACGGCAAGGTCGAAGTTGAGGCGATTGCCTTAATGACTGCGTTTGAGTTTCTGTAAAATGGCTTTCATCTCGTCACTGCGGAGAACTGTGGTGCAGAGCGCGTACACGATCACGCCGGTGACGGTAGGAATGACGAACGACAGCAGTTTGCCCATACCTGCGACTGCCGGGACTTGCGCGGTGAAATACACGGCAGCTCCCATCACGGCGGCGGAGAGGACGGATTTTGCGAGATCCAGTGCGTCACTCCGGTCGGGTGAGACGAGTCCCTCACGCACGGCGAAGATGCCGTTGACTGCCATGTTCACAGCCGCCGCAAGCGCCGATACCAGCGCGATGCCGCCGATGCCGAGCCTGTCCCCGAAGAGGAGGATCACGGCGACGTTGAATCCCATGGAAATCACGGAGGAAATCATGGGCAGACGGGTCTTTTCCACGGCAAAGAAGGCTTTCGTCAGCACCTCACCGACGGCGGCGAAGATCATGCCGACTGCGTAATACCGCAGAGCTGTCGCCGTGATGGCGGTGTCGGATGCGTTGAACGCGCTTCTCTCGTAGATGAGGGAGACGAACGGCCCGGCGAGAACCATGACTCCGACCGCGATCGGTGCGATGATGAATGCAAGAACGCGGATCGAGGTGCGGGTCAGGCGGTCGCTTTCGTCACGGTTGCCTTCCGCGGCGGCGCGTGCGAAATACGGGAACAGGAGATTGGTCGCCACGAACGAGAACAGCCCCACGATGATGATGTACAGGCGGTTCGCGTAGCCGAGGGCATTGATGGCACGTCCCCCGTCGATCCCGGACGCAAGGCGCGTGTTGATGAGCGAGCAGACGGGTGTTGTCCACGTCGCAATGAGGATGGGAAGCGTGTTTTTCGCGGCGCGTGCGATCTCCGGTGTCCCGAGCGGTGCCGTCAGCCTGTACCGGAATCCGCGTTTCACAACCGCAGGGACTTGTACGGCGGCCTGTGCGCACCATCCGATCAGCATGGAGACGGCAAGTCCGGTCACGCCGAAGGTGTCATTGAGGAACACGAGGTAGCCGACCATGATGAGGTTCGATACAAGGCTGATGACGGCAGGGATGTTGTATTCGCCCTCGGACTGGAGAAATCCCACGAACGAGAACGCCAGCCCGACGAAGATGACCATGGGGAACATGATCCGGGTGAGATACGACGCGAGGGATGCCGTTGTGCCTTCCAGTTCCGGTGCGATGAGGGAGACAAGTACGGGCGCGAAAATTGTGCCGATGACGGAGAGGGCTGCTGTGATGACGAGGATGAGATTGACGTACGACTGAGCGAATGCGAGCGCGTCCTTTTTGCCCTTCTTCACGGCGATGGAGTTGTACACCGGGATGAACGCGGACGTGACAACACCGCCCAGAACGAAGTCGAAGATGGTGACGGGCAGCTTGGACG
>JAFTPW010000328.1:0-5224 GCA_017463075.1 Clostridia bacterium | reverse complement strand
TCCAGTGCCTTTTCGATGACGGGAGTGAAATCCTTGTTCTCACCGATGTGCACCATTTCGGGATAGGACACCACTTCTGTGGTAAACACGCGGTCTGCATAGCTTGCTTTCGGCGGCATCAGACAGTTGGTGGTGAAGAGAACCGGTGCGGGAAGATCTGCAAACTCCTTCTGCTGATTCTGCCATGCGGTGCCTAAATTGCCCTTGAGATGGCTGTATATCTTCAGCTCGGGATAAGCGTGCGCCGGCAGCATTTCGCCGTGGGTGTAGATATTCACGCCCTTGCCTTCGGTCTGCTCAAGAAGCTGTCTCAGATCGTACAGATCATGCCCGGAAATCACGATGAACGGCCCTTTTTCCACGGTCAGGCTGACTTCAGCGGGCGTGGGATTGCCGTAGGTTTCCGTGTTTGCGCGGTCAAGCAGAGCCATGCATTTCAGGTTGACTTCTCCCACTTCCATGACGACGGGCAGAAGCTCCTCCATGCCCCAGCTGTCCTCACCGACGGCAAACAGAGCCTTATAGAAGAAGCCGGAGATTGCCTCATCGGTGTAGCCCAGTACAGCCGCATGATACGCATATGCCGCCACACCGCGGATGCCGAACAGAATCAGGGACTTGAGGGAGCGGATGTCCTCGTCGGCGTTCCAGAGATTCTGCATGTCATAATTTTCGGTTCTGCCGCAGGACGACATGCAGACCGCACAGTCGGGAACGATCCGCTTTTTCTCCGCTGCCGTTTTTTCGATGAGGGCGGTGATGGTTTCGTTGTTGAAGTTTACATTGGTGACGGTGGTGAAGAGACCTTCCATGACAAGACGGTGGGTTCCCTCGTTCACGAGATGTTCATTGCCGAAGGTGGCACGGGCAAGTCCGATCAGCGCACCGGTCAGTTCATCCTGAAGCCGGGCAGTGTCAGCCTTTTTGCCGCATACACCCGCCGCACCTGTGCAGGACTTGCATCCCGCAGTCTGTTCACACTGAAAGCAAAACATGGAGCTGCACATATATTTGTAATCCTCCGATTTCGGTATTGATTTTACGGCTATATTATAGTACAATATATCAAACAAGTCTGTTGTATTTCCAAAGTAACGGAGTTTTTTATTAAGAAATATATTCCTGCACTGAAGCGGACCCAGCTGTTCGCCGGTGTGGCAGAAGAGGAAATCGCCGCTATGCTCACCTGCCTTGACGCAAGGGCGAAGACGTATCAGAAAGGGGAAACTGTGTTCCGTCAGGGCGAGCATCTCTCCTGCATCACGGTTCTGGTCGAAGGAAACCTGTATATCCAGCGGGACGACTTCTGGGGCAGCCGGAGCATCATCCAGCACATCGGCGTCGGCGAGATGTTCGGAGAAGCCTGCATGGCACCGGAAAGCGGCGCGATTCTAAACGATGTGGTGGCGGCGGCGGACAGTACGGTGATTTTCTTCGATGTAAAGCGGATCATCACCACCTGTTCTTCCGCCTGCCGGTTTCACGCCATGGTGGTGCAGAACCTGTTTTTCGCCATTTCCGAGAAGAACCGCCGTCTGGTGCAGAAACTCGGACATATGGCGAAACGCACTACAAGGGAAAAACTGCTGTCCTACCTCTCGGATGAAGCCAGACGGCAGAACAGTGCGGAATTCACAATCCCGTTCAACCGGCAGGAGCTCGCGGATTTTCTGTCAGTGGACCGCAGTGCCATGTCAGCGGAGCTCGGACGGATGCGTGACGAAGGAATTCTGGAATTCGAGAAGAACAGATTCCGGCTGAAATGAGCGGACGCGCAGAAACAGCAACAGCGAGTTGCTTGTCACATCAGTTCCGCTGTGATATAATAGAGACACAATAAACAAAGGCGGTGAACAGATGGAAACCAAGGACATACTTCTCGAACTCCGGACGAAAAAAGGATTTTCACAGGAAGAACTGGCGGAAAAAATCTTCGTTACAAGACAGGCGGTGAGCCGTTGGGAGAACGGAGAGACCACACCGAATACCGAAACGCTCAAGCTGCTCTCAAAGCTGTACGATGTGTCGATCAATACGCTTCTTGGCTCTCCGCGGAAACTCATATGCCAATGCTGCGGTATGCCGCTGGAAGATGAGAATATCAGCAAAGAACCCGACGGTTTTATGAACGAGGAATACTGCAAATGGTGCTATGCCGACGGCAATTTCTGCTATACAAGTCTTGAGGAACTGACGGATTTCCTTGTCAATCATATGGCAAACGAAAACTGGCCGGCAGATCAGGCACGTGCCTTTTTTGAACATCAGCTTCCGCAGCTCAATTACTGAAAAAGATACCGGGAGCTCGGCGGGGACACGAGGTTTGAAGAATTCAAGCAGCAGCTCATCCGGGAACTCAACGATTTGCATGTTGAAGGAATGCCCGAAGTCAGGACGCTCAATTTTCTGGTTGGCGGGTATATCAATCTCGAATATTCGCTTCCGAACGGGCAGAAAGTGAAATTTCTGGATGATAACGCCACCTACCTCGGCACTCAGCTGGAATGTGAATTCGGCGGTGAAAGATGCTTCGGAATCGCTGCCAATATGGATTTTCTGCTGGTCTGCACGTATGAAGAAAACGGAGAGAATCCGGAACTTAAAGTTTACAAAAAGAGATAAAAACAGCCGCTGGGATGGATTGTTACCGTTTCAGCGGCGATTTTTATGGCGCGTGAAAAACTCGAATCTTTGTGTCTTCCTCTGAAATCTGCCGGGTTACGGGTGTGCTTCTGTTTCCGTGAATCTTTCAGCCTTCACTTTCAGCCCGGTATAATCCGCCGCGATCCGCTCACCCGGTTTCAGAATCAGAAATTCCCGGTCGTTCCATGTGCCGTCCACCATCATCCGCAGAAGACGGAGGTCATCGTCCAGCTCCCGCAGTTTCCAGCCTTTGCGGTCGGCTTCGTCTTTCGCGCGTTCCAGATTTGCCGGAGAATCGTGTACCGCCGAGTGGATATAACCGAGCGTGGAATAATTGCCGATCCAGCTTGACTCGACCTCCATCAGATAGTCGGCATTGTCTTCGCCGTATTTTTCCGCATACTCCTGCCATTTGCGGCGGCGGATGGTATCGGTGTCAAACAGACTGGTGCTTTGTTCCAGCCATGCACTGTTGAGCCAGAATGCACCGCCGGATTCGGAAAACTCCCGGAAATACCGCTCCTGCGAACCCATGAACAAAGCAATGCAGTCATCGGTACGGGGAATTACGATGGGAATATCCCGGCAGCGGATGCCGATCACACCGTTGGAACACAGTCCGTACCCCAGAACGATGGCATCCGGACGATGATCCAGTTCGCCGGTTTCCATCTGATGATACAGCTCATCCACCGCATCGCTGAGATGGGAGCGCAGGTTTGCGGGATCATTGTGAAGTCCCCGACCCATCCATGTGATGTCGATGGTGTTGTCACTTTGGGATGCCAGATAGCTCAGTTCCCGCGAGAGAATCCGGCAGGCGATGATATGGATACGCATGATTGTTTCCTCCCCATACAGAAATGTCAGATACAGTATAGCACACAGCGGTCAGAAAATCAAGGAACGCGGCAAAGTACCGCAAGGCTTGTATTGACAAAGCCGCTGAAGACGAAACGTCCGGCTGGGATTTCGCGGAGCGCGGTTGAACTGGTACGTTTCTGTGCCCGGTGTGATGCGGCGTCTTTGGCTGAGGCATGTTTTGACAGAAAGTCAAATATTTACTGCGTTAAGGCATAATTTCTCCAAAATATCACAAATCCACTGCAAATTTTATGCAATTTCGCTTTTGAAGGATTGCACCGCTTATGGTATAATACCCTCGTAAAATACATACAAACGAACGACACATGTTGCACCTGGGTGCGTAAATCTGATTACGTTACAGGGAATATGTGTTTTTTGTTTGGAAAAAGGAGAATTTATTATGCCGAGAAATCAATTTCAGCGAATGATTTTTGCCCTCATCACAGTCGTTGTCACCGTACATGCTTATGTCTTTTACAGTCTGTACGTCATTCACGGCGGAATGTTCATGGAGCTGACCGGTGAGGCACGCGTTCTTGCCGCGATCAATGCAATGGGCGGTGTCCCCGTATTCGGGATTCCCATGCCGATCTGGGCGGTTGTACTGATCGAATTCGTACTTGCCTATACACTGGAAAACCTGCTGGGTTCACCGTTGTCTTTCAAGTTTGCCTGCATGAATTTTGATCCCCGCAGCACGCATCCTGTTCTGTTTGAAACAGCGATCATCTGTGCCACAGTTGCCATTATGTGCCCGGTGATGAGCTTTGTCGCCGCATTCCTGTACTATAATTATCAGGCAGGCTTCAATCTGTGGACACTTCTTGCAGACTGGCTCAAGCTGGTTTGTTTCAATTTCCCCTTTGCGTTCTTCACACAGCTTTTCTTTATTCAGCCTTTTGTGAGAATGGTATTCAAGAAAATTTTCGCGAAGGATATCAAGGCGAGAGAAGAACACGCTTCTGTATAAAGCAGAAATAAAGATGCCGATGAGTATGGCTGCAACCGTACTCACCGGCGTTTTTGTTTGTCAGAAGAGTTATAGAAGAAAAAACGCACTTGACATGACTTCCTGCGGTCGTTATAATAATATCAGAGAATTTCCGATAACACAGGAGAATAACATGAACCGACCGTACATCATCTGCCACATGACCACATCCATCGACGGCAAAGTCACCGGTGAATTTCTGTCCGCGCCCGGATGCGAAGCCGCTGTCGAAACTTATTACGACATCAACCGACGACTGAAATGCGGCGGATTTATCTGCGGCAGAGTCACCATGGAGGAGAGCTTCACCGGCGGCTGGTACCCGGATCTGTCGGAATACAAACCGGTGAATCACGGGCCTTTTCCCATGAATTTCTGGCTGGATGCGGAATACATGACCGGATTTTACGCCATCGCGTTCGATCCGAAGGGAAGACTGGGCTGGAAATCGCGGTTCATCGAGGACAGCGATCCCGGCTACGACAAAGCGCAGATCATCGAAGTGCTGACCGAGCAGGCGGACAAGCGGTATCTGGCGTACCTTGAGGAGATGGAAATCCCGTATCTGATCGCCGGGGAGGATGAGATCGACGTGGAGCTTGCCCTGGGGATTCTGTACGATCATATCGGCGCGGACTGTCTGCTTCTGGAAGGCGGCAGTGTGGTGAACGGATACTTCCAGCGCGCAGGCGTGGTGGATGAACTGAGTCTTGTGGTAGCACC
>JAFTPW010000327.1:0-4451 GCA_017463075.1 Clostridia bacterium | reverse complement strand
GCTGCGGAAGCGGGCATCGCGCACGTCATCTCCGGCGTAAAACCGGACGAAAAGGCAGAACACATCCGCAGCCTGATGTCCGGCGACTTCTACGACGATACGACCAGACGGTACGCGGTCATGATCGGCGACGGTGTGAACGACGCCCCCGCCCTGGCGGCCGCGGACTGCGGCATGGCGGTCGCGCACGGTACGGACATCGCCATTGAATCTGCCGGCGTGGTTCTCGTCCGCAGTGATCTCTCCGACGCCGCACGTGCCGTCAAGCTGAGCCGCGCCGTCATGCGGAACATCGCACAGAACCTCGCATGGGCGTTCGGCTACAACATCCTCTGCATCCCCATCGCGGCAGGTGTACTCTACCCCATCTTCGGCATCGCACTGACTCCGATGATCGCCTCCGCGGCAATGTCCCTCTCGAGCGTCTGCGTCGTCACAAACGCGCTGAGACTGCGGCGGTGGAATCCTGACAGATAATCACTTCATTTTATATAAGGAGATAAAACCATGT
Organism: Clostridia bacterium; assembly: GCA_017463075.1. GTDB lineage: Bacteria > Bacillota > Clostridia > Oscillospirales > CAG-272 > UMGS1696. Next base: position 3,940 of record JAFTPW010000327.1, on the reverse strand, counting down.
TATTCGGCAAAAAGAAAACGCTCACCCTCAAGATCGGCGGCATGCACTGCGAAAAATGCTCCGCCAAGGTGGAAAACGCACTCAAGGCACTCGGCGCGAAGGCATCCGTTGACCTCAAGCTCGGACGCGCATCCGTCACCTGCCCCGAAAAGCTCGACAATGCGGACCTGAAAAAAGCCGTCGAAGCACTCGGCTTCAGCTGTGACGTAAACGAGTGACAAAAGCAAAGAAAAAGTGAAGAGATCATAATGAAACACGAAGTGTTTTTTACCGATTCTCTTCACTTTTTTCTTTTATCTCTTCACTCGTTTACAATCTCATATTCCAGCATCTCATAATGCAGTTTCGTTCCCACATCCGTGCCGGGCGGGAGAAGTGCCAGCGCGATGAAGAGCTCGTCCTTGGTCTCTGTGTCCCGCAGGGTGGCGTATTCCCCTTCGATTTTCACAACAATATAATCCTTCGGTTCCATTATACGCGATCCTGATATCTCTCCGCGGTAATCACGCCGTCCTTCACGTGGAGCTTGCAGATTCTCGCGGTGCGGCGTTCCACGTAGCCGGCGTCCGATTCGGGCTTGTAGTCGCGGCCGTGGTAGACTGCGTAGTACTGACCGTCGAGCTTGATGACGCTGTGGTGTCCGACGCCTTCTTCGTATTCATTCTTAATCATGACGGGATCGAACTTGCCGTTGTCCGTATGCTTCACAAAATCCACCTTCGTCAGATCACCCTCGTCGGACTTTGCAGCCGCGTAGCCGATGTGGTAGGTGTCGTTTTCGTAGCATGCACCGGAGTACATCACGTACTGCCAGCCGTCTTCCTCGAACCAGAACGCGCCTTCGATGGTGTGCCAGTCACGGCCGTCGTTGTAGCGGTTGCGCTGGAAGATTTCTTCGTCGAACGTGGGAACAACGACTTCGCGCGGCTGATATGCGGGTGTAAAGGGATCGAGCAGGCGGTCAACATACACGCGGGTGCCGATTCTCTCGGGCTCCCTGTTGTCTTCCGCGTACCAGAGGAACAGACCGTCCTTCGTCTCGACAACGTGCGCGTCGATGGAGAAGCGGTCAAAGAGCTTTTTCTGATTCGTGAACGGGCCGAGCGGGTTGTCCGCTTCCATGACGTGCAGATGCTCGAAGCAGCCGTCGAGGTCGCAGGAAACGTAGATGTAGTACTTGCCGCCGGTCTTGATGATGCACGGTGCCCAGAAGTTGCGTCCGCCTTCCACGGTTCCGACGATGCCTTCGTAATGCCATTCGCCGAAAATGTCTTCCGCGGAGTATGCATCAACGCCCTTGCCCGCGGTTACGTACATGTATTATCTGCCGCCGTCAGCGAAAATTTAGGGGTCCGCCTGATTGCGGTTCTGTGATTGCGCGTCGAACTTGAATTTCATACAGTGTTCTCCTTATTATAAAAATTTAAACAATCGAAACAAAGTCCTTCTCGGTCAGTCCGAGGACGTCAACGAATTTCTCGAGCTTCGCGTATCTTTTGTAATCCACCGCGGTGTGACGGTCGGAGCCGAAGGTGAATCTGCATCCGCATTCCTTCGCAATCGCAAACATGCGGTAGAAATCCGCGTTCTGCATCGCTTCGTCGGTCATTTCCCTGATATCGCCGACACAGCAGGGGTTGAATTCCACGGCAATGCCCGCCTGAGCCGCCGCTTTCCAGCAGTCGTAGTACTCGGCGTCGGTGATGAGATCCTGGATTTCCTTCTGCGGATACGGACAGCAAACCGCGTGGAAGGGATGCGCGATGGCGGTGACGTACTTTGCGTTTCTGCTGTTCACGATGTCGTGGAACGCGCGGAGCATGAACTCGGCGTGCACCCGTCTGTCATCCCGTCCGTTCTTGAACGTGATGTGCGTGTGGGAATTCGGCACGAGCATGAAGTCCAGCTGAGCGGCAGCTTCTTCCGCGACGGCGATATCCCGGTGACCGAGGTCGTACTCGCACTCGCATCCGACGCGGATTTCAATGCCGGCCGTGTCAATTTCCGCGAGCTCTTTCTTGATTTCGAAAATATGCGCAAGATTCTGGGGAACGTACCAGTTCGGCGCACCGGAAACCGCAGAATCCCACATGTGATCCGCGAATCCGATGAGGCGGTAGCCCAGTTCCCGCGCCTGACGGATGTAATCCGCCGCAATTCCCTCCGGCTTTCCGCAGCTGGAGAGTCTGGTGTGAATGTGAATGTCTTCGTGCATCAGCATGACGGCAGCCTCCTGTCATTCATTGCTTAAAGTTTTCCGAGGTCCCAGAGAAGGCGGCCGAGAACGTATTTGTCGCGGATGTCCTTCGCCATGAAGAATGCGTCCGCCATGTCTTCTTCGGTCAGTCCGATTTCCTCGCCGGTTGTGGGATGTCCGATGTCCTTCATGAACTTCGCAAGATCCGCGGAACGGGGCATTTTCGACGCAATCCGCTGAATTTCACCCCAGTTCGTGACGATTTTCGCCAGACGGTCGGCGTGCTTTGCGGAGTCGTACTTCTTTTCCTTCCGGGCGCCCGCGATGATTGCCGCCGCACCGTGACCGAGCTTTTCGGTGAGCGTTTCGTACCAGCCGTCGAGATCAAAGCTGTTCGCGAATTCGCGTGCCGCCGTGGGTTCCGGTCTCTGCTGCATGAGTCCCTCGTACGCGCGGATGGTCATGAGCGTGCCGATGCCGCACTGGATGCCGTGGAAATCCGACGGTGTGCCGAATTCGAGCGCGCGCATGTCGATGATGTGGGAAATGTAGTGCTCCATGCCGGATGCCGGACGGGAAATCCCCGCGTAGTTCATCGCAAGCCCGGACAGCACAAGCCCTTCCATGACCGCGCAGACCGCTTTTTTGTCGCCGTCAACCGCAGCCTTCGCGGATTTCACGCACTGATCCAGCGCACACCGCACAATTTCGGCAATCGTTTCGCAGTAGTAGTCGCCCACGATGAGGTTCGCAATCTGCCATTCGGCGATGGAAACATACTTCGCCAGCATGTCGCCCACACCGGAGCTGATCATGTGCACGGGCGCTTTCGCGAGAATTTCCGCCTCGCCGATGACCGCATCGGGACACTTGGAGTTCAGCGAAACCTTGAGTCCGCTCCGTTCCATGGAGGAAGACGCCGACGCAAAGCCGTCCATGGAAGGCGCGGTTGCCACAATGATCTGCGGAACGTTCTTTGCCGCTGCCAGAATCTTGCCGGTATCGTTGATGACGCCGCCGCCCACCGCGATCACGAGGTCACAGTCAAGCGGGCAGTACATCACGGCTTCCCCGACGATTTCCTCGTCCGGAGACGGCTTGATCCGCTGGATGATGTGCAGCGCGTAGGGAATTTTTGCTTCGTCGAGCAGTCTGCACACCCATTCGCCCGCGGCTTCGTAGGTCAGGGTATCGCACAGCACGAACGGCTTCTTTCCGCCGTATTTGTTCACCAGTCCGGGCAGTTCGTTCATCACGCCGTCGCCGATGAAGCAGTCGCGGAGCAGTCCGAAATGGGTTCTGCCGCAGGAGGGGCATACAAACCCGTCGTTTTTCATCAGGGAGTTAAGATCGTAGTTCATTGTTTTACCTCGATTCTGTTTGCGGTTGGTTGAGTGGTTGGGAATAATGTTGTTGAAATATTTTTAGTTCTAAAACATTCGTCGGGAGATCAATACGCCAATGCTGTTAACCTGTGCCAAATCCGATGTCTGCCAGCCTGACGCTACCTTTTGTCATTCAGAGGGCGAGAATCACTTGTGACCCAAGCCGTACCTCGAGCCCGAAGAATCCGTGCATGTCAGGTACAGATCGGCTAATGTCCGTGGTTGTCGCAGCTATTCAAGTGAAGGTTACTCACGAACGATTTCATAAACGGTTTGTACAAATATGATGCCAGCGAATTGTACATTTCCACAAAGTGAGTACCCTTCAGCCGAACAGGTATGACAACCACAGACATAT
>JAFTPW010000326.1:0-2657 GCA_017463075.1 Clostridia bacterium | reverse complement strand
GATGATTTCCTTCATCTCGTCGTCGACGTTCTGGGAGGGATACACCGCGATGGAGTCGCCGGAGTGCACGCCGGTTCGCTCAACATGTTCCATGATGCCGGGAATTAGAACGTCTTCCCCGTCGCAGATGGCGTCCACTTCGAGCTCGGTACCCATCAGGTACTTGTCGACAAGAACAGGATTTTCGATGCCCTGCGCCAGAATGATCGCCATGTATTCGCGGATGTCCGCTTCGGTGAAGGCAATAATCATATTCTGACCGCCGAGAACGTACGACGGACGGAGCAGGACGGGATAGCCGATTCTGTCAGCCACATCGAGCGCTTCGTCTGCCGTCATAACGGTGTAGCCCGCCGGACGCTTGATGCCGAACCGTTCCAGCAGCTCGTCGAAGCGTTCGCGGTCTTCCGCACAGTCGATGCTGTCGGCAGAGGTACCCATGATCGGCACACCGCACGCCGCGATATGACGGGTCAGCTTGATTGCCGTCTGTCCGCCGAACGCAACGACCGCACCGACGGGCTTTTCCACGGCGATGATATTGGATACGTCCTCGGGCGTGAGGGGCTCGAAGTACAGTCTGTCGGCGGTATCAAAGTCGGTGGAGACGGTTTCGGGGTTGTTGTTGACGATGATGACGTCGTATCCGGCTTTTTTCAGTGCCCATACGCAGTGAACGGACGCGTAGTCGAATTCGATGCCCTGTCCGATGCGGATGGGACCGGAGCCGACAACCATAACCGTGCCGAGCGGGCTCTTCTTGTGGCTGTCGATGAACGCGGATGCCTCGTCTGCGATGCCGTATTCGGAGTAGAAATAGGGAGAATCCACCCGGAGCGCCGCGGAGCAGGTATCAACGGTCTTGAACTGCGCGGACATCGTATAAGGAAGGTTTTTGATGCCCGTGATGCGGGATACGGCGCTGTCGGGATAGCCGATGTGCTTCGCGCGGACGTAGAGTTCTTCACTCAGGTTTTCGCCCGCCGCTTCCAGTTCGTTTTCCATATCCGCGATGATGTGGAGCTTTTCAAGGAAGTACCAGTCGATCTTCGTGATCGCGTACAGCTCCTCATCGGTGAGAGATGCGCGGCGTACGGTTTCGTAAACGAAGAACAGACGCTCGTCGGTGCATCCCCTGATGAGATCGGGCAGATTTTCCGTGGGGATTTCGCGGTACTTTGCGTGGCTGAGACAGTCCATGCCGATTGCCGCACCGCGGACTGCCTTCATCAGCGCGTTTTCAAACGTGGACGCAATCGACATGACCTCGCCCGTCGCCTTCATCTGGGTGCCCAGCTTCCGGGATGCGTAGACGAATTTGTCAAACGGCCAGCGCGGGAATTTTACAACGATATAGTTTACTTCGGGCTCGAACAGCTTGCCGGGATTCTTTTCGTTGACGGTGACTTCGTCGAGCGTATATCCGACAGCGAGCTTTGCCGCGATTTTCGCAATGGGGAATCCGGTTGCCTTGGACGCAAGCGCGGAGGAACGGGACACACGGGGATTGACCTCGATGACCGCGTATTCCAGACTGTTCGGCTTGAGCGCAAACTGCACGTTGCATCCGCCGCAGATGCCGAGCTCGGTGATGATCGACAGCGCGGAGTTTTGCAGGAGGCTCAGCTCCTCGTCGTTCAGGGACAGCGCCGGAGCCGCAACGATGGAGTCACCGGTATGTACGCCGACGGGGTCGAAGTTTTCCATGGAGCAGATCGTGATGGCATTGCCTGCCGCGTCGCGCATGACTTCGAACTCGATTTCCTTCCAGCCGGCGATGCACTTTTCACAGAGAATCTGGCCGATCGGAGATGCCTGAATGCCGGTATCCGCGATTTCACGCAGCTCGTCGGGCGTTTCCGCAATACCGCCGCCGGTTCCGCCGAGGGTGAATGCCGGACGGACAATGATCGGGTATCCGAGCTTCCCGCCGAGTTCCAGTGCGCCCTCAACCGTGGTGGTGATATCCGACGGAACAACCGGCTGACCGATCTTGTCCATCGCGTCCTTGAACAGCTGACGGTCCTCGGCACGGTCGATGGTGTCGGTTTCCACGCCCAGGAGCTTCACGCCGTGCTCTCTGAGGAAGCCGCTCTTTTCCAGCTTCATCGCCAGATTCAGACCGGTCTGTCCGCCCATGGTTCCGAGAAGGCTGTCGGGTTTCTCATCGATGATGATCCGCTTTACGGTTTCTTCCGTCAGGGGTTCGAGGAAGATTTTGTCCGCCATGGCGTTGTCCGTCATGATGGTCGCGGGATTGGAGTTGACCAGAACGACCTCGATGCCCTCCTCCTTCAGAGCCTTGAGCGCCTGCGTTCCCGCGTAGTCGAATTCCGCCGCCTGTCCGATGACGATGGGTCCGGATCCGATCAAGAGAACTTTTCGAATGCTTTTGTCTTTCGGCATAATCGTGTCTCCTCATGTCATAATTATTCGCATAATTATACCACCATCCGGCAGAAAATTAAACAAGTTTCGGCAATCTTTCTGCATTTCATGATGATGCATAAATCCTCACGCATACGCAGGGGATCATTTCGTCATTTTTTGCGCGGACAAAACAAAAAATCCATCGCGGAACACTTCCCGTCAATGGATTCGGATGTCGGAAAAACTAAAACTGTCAAAAATGGTTCACATTTGTTCGCTGTAAGCTT
>JAFTPW010000325.1:0-6790 GCA_017463075.1 Clostridia bacterium | reverse complement strand
GCATCCGTTGTCATCGCTGATATGAATGCCGAAGGTGCGAAAAAGACCGCTGAATCCATTGCCGAAGACTGCGGTGTGCCCACACTTGCCGTGTCCGCGAATGTTTCCGACGAGGACAGCGTCAGAAAGATGATGGAAGACTGCGTTCTCGCGTTCGGCGGCCTCGATATCTTCGTCAACAACGCAGGTATCGTCCGCGCAGGCTCCCTTGAAGAGATGACCAAGCAGAATTTCGAGCTCGTCACCGCCGTCAACTATACCGCTTACTTCCTCTGCGCCAAGTACGCGTCCGCGGTCATGAAGATCCAGCGGGAAACTGCGCCCGAATACATGGCGGATATCATTGAAATCAACTCCAAGTCCGGTCTTGCAGGCTCCAACAAGAACTTCGCATACGCGGGCTCCAAGTTCGGCGGCATCGGTCTGACCCAGTCGTTCGCACTCGAGCTGGCACCGTACGGCATCAAGGTCAACGCGGTCTGCCCCGGCAACTTCCTCGACGGTCCCTTGTGGTCCGATCCCGAGAAGGGTCTGTTCGTGCAGTACCTCAACGCCGGCAAGGTTCCCGGTGCGAAGACGGTCGAAGATGTGCGCCGGTTCTATGAATCCAAGGTGCCCCTCAACCGCGGCTGCCGCATCGAAGACGTCGCAAAGGCAGTTGTGTACATCATTGACCAGAAGTACGAAACCGGTCAGGCAATCCCCGTCACCGGCGGTCAGGAGATGCTGAAGTGAGTGCGTGGTCTGTGCGTGCATGATTTATGGGTTTCCGGCGCACTCCGGAGTTTCCTCGTACATGAGGCTTGAATTGTCGCACTGTCCGGGGTACCCTTTTTTCACCTCAGATGAAGGGATTCTCCGAAACTCCCAAAGCTGAGGCGGCAGATTGTTCGCGAGGACTCGTGCAGATTTAAAGTTTAATACAGCAAAAAGGTATGACTTATCGTGAGCCATACCTTTTTTGTGTTATTCGTAGCGGCAGCGGATATGCGAGAGTGGAATTTCCGCCGGGATACAGCTTTTCGAGGAGCGGTTACCGGTTTGTACGGCATGAAGAATGGGAAACCGTGCTGCGCATCATGGACGGTGCAAGACGGATCGGCTCGCTGGTGTATCAGTGCAGCGGCGGAAACCTGCGTGACGGAGATGACTTTGCCGTGGAAGCGCATTTCTACCGGAACGGTTATACCGGCTCTGAGAGCATGGAGCAGTATTTTCTGAATCTCGGTTTTATTGTTCCGAAAACACGGACCATTCTGACCGCAGACGGTTACCGTATGTCCGGGAAAACGCGGAAATCCGTGTGTATTTGATGAAGTTTCTTCATTCTGCACAAGTTTGCGCCATTCTGTGAGTGGATATTGTATAAATTACGGCATATTTTCTTGGCTGAAATGAGCATTGACAGATTCCGCGCGATGAGGTATAATGTAGAAAAAGCTTTGTTTCTGTAAATACGTACATCAACCATTGACATAAAAGGAGAACCGACATGAGAGGAAGAAGAAAAACCGTTAAGATTTCCGAAGCGGAATGGAGCATCATGAAGGTGCTGTGGGACGGCTGTGAGAAGCATGACCGCGGGATGACCCTCGGCGAGATCGTTCAGGCACTTCAGGCAACCACCGGCTGGAGCAATACTACCATCCGCACCCTCATCATCCGTCTTGCGGAAAAGGGGGCTGTGGATATCGACAAGCGCACCGGCGTTTACAAGTACACCCCCAAGACCTCCAAGGACGAATGCGTCAAGAGCGAGGTCGCGTCCTTCATCGAGCGCGTATTCGACAACAGCGCGTACAACCTCATGGCATCCCTTGTCCGCGAAGGCAAGCTGACCGAACAGGAAAAGAAGGACATCATCGAAATTCTCGGCAAAATCGAAGACTGAGCGGCACTGTAACGAACCGAATTGCATGAAGGAGGCTTTATGCCGGAATTTTTTGTCCTGCTTCTGATGCAGGTCACAATTTTTTCGTCAGTCACGGCTCTCATCATCATCGCAGTCAAGCAGATCTTCAAATGCCGCATCCCGCCGAAAATCGGTGCCGTGCTCTGGGTCGTTCTTCTTCTGCGGCTTATCTGGCCCGTGTTCCCGGAGAGCGAGATTTCCATCTACAACCTCATTCCCGCCGGACGCACCATCGTGTACACCTTGCAGAATGACATCGCGGACGAACTCACCGAACGGGAAGAAGCGCGCCTGCATGCGGAAAATCCCTATGTGCTTCGCGATGAGGACGGGGATCTTCTTTCCGATTCCGACACCGCGGACGAACCGGTACCCGACGACTCCGGAGACGCCATCACCATCGGCGCGTATTTCAACGAAATCATCGACGAGCCGTCCGTGGATTACACCGATCAGCTCAACCGCGCAATTCTGCTGCTGTATGCCGCCGGGATCGCGGTGACGCTTCTTGTGAGTCTGGCGCTGTACATCCGGGCGAGACGGCGTGTTTACCGGTTATCCGTGCCGTGCGAAGACGAAGCTCTGCTCCGGTGCTTCCGCGAAACGGCGAAGAAAATGCACATCCGCGAGGACCGCATACCGCCTCTGAGAAGCGGTGCGTGCAATATGGTCATCGGGTGCCTGCATCCGGCGGTTGTGTGCCGTGAGGATACGGACATGCGCGAAGCTCCGATGCTGTTTGCGCACGAGCTGAGCCACCACAAATACGGCGACAACCCGATTCTGCTGTTTTCCACCTTCGTAACCTGCCTGTTCTGGTACAATCCCCTGATCTGGATCGTGCGGAGCATTCTGCGGGAGGACCTTGAAGTGCTCTGCGATGCCCGTGCGCTGTCCGAATGCGGGATCCCGAGAACGGAATACGCCATGATGCTGTGCCGTCAGTCCGCGTTCGATGTGCTCCATTCCGCGGAGATTCGTGCGGGATGCCGGATGTCAGCAACGGGACGCCAGCTCAAAACGAGACTGCGCAGTATTTCGCTGAGCGGGAAGGAGCGGGTTTTTGCAAAAGCGGGATCCCTCGTGCTGTGTACGGCGATCACGATGCTGTGCCTGACCAACCCGATCGTTTCGCAGAACGACGACTACGCGGCATACATCGCCAACTACGCCGTGCTTTCCGGGAAGAACGAGCGCGCGATGCATCTGGAGGACAACGTCACGGTTTCGTCCTATCTGGAAGAGGTCGCAGTGATTCTTTCGGAAACGGGACTGAGTGATGAGATCGGCGGAGGTCAGCTGGAGCAGTTCCGGCGTCTGTGCTACGCATCGGACAGAATCGGTGCGGATCTGATGAGAGAACTGCGGAAGCTGCGCACGGACGAACCGCTGACGAATAAAAATCTTGTGCTGATCGATAAGTGCGTCATCGCACTGCTGGAATATGACCCGGACGACCGCGAACCGACCGGACCCGTCCTGCCCGAAGTCATCACAGCGGCGGAGATGAGCGTGATTACGTCGGGACTGACTGATGCCGAGGGAGCCGCACTGCTTGCCTGCTACAACAGGGGCGTTGCCGGAGCCGACGTGACATTCAGCTACGTCTATACGGAAGCGATGATGAACCTGATTCTGAGCCGCATCCGCAACGACTGGATCCGCGAAAAATTCGAGGGATTCTATCAGAAAATTGACCTCAGCGACGGCACGGACGAACTCAGCTCCACGCTCGAAGAGATAGTCCGCGGCGTTGAGAAGAAAAATACCCTGTATGTCTGCGATCCGGGCATCACGCGCGTGGAAAGTGCCATGCTGCAGGAGATGATCGGCGCGGCACAGGCAGGGGAACGTGAGGATGTGTACTACCTCAAGGCATATGAAGACGAGTATTCGTACGAGCTCGCCGCGCGGCTGATTGCACGATCCGGCTGCACAAGTGACCGTGCGCTCTGGACGACGGCGGAAATCGGCGTTCTGCGGTATGAAGTCCTGACGGAGGAGGCTTGCGCGGTTCTGACGCCGCTTGAAATGACGCAGATTCTGTCCCGCCTGTCCCCGGATACATCTGCCGCGTTTGAATCGGCTTATGAAATGGCGACGGATATCACGCACACGGACGAAAACGGCGGCGAGTATGAGACCGCGTACTGGCGTCTGCGGGACGGCGTATCGGCTGCGGAGATTCTGGACGGGCTGAACCGGGTGAAATTCACCGAAGTCCGTGCGGATGACGCTGAAGTGACCGGTGTGACGGAGACTTGTCTGGAAAACGCGGCGCGTGAGATGTACGCCCTCGGCATGATCGACACGGAAGACGGCGTCATCGACATGACTGCGCGGCTGTCGTGCGGTCAGAGCCTGAGCTGTGCGTACAGACTGGCGTGCGCGATGGAAAATGTGAAGTGAATCATGAAAGACTTTCAAAGAAAGGAATGATACTATGCCCGGATCCGATGCAAAACCGATCAAAATTACGATTGCGGCACCGAATCAGTATTCTGCCTGGCCGTTTATCGGTTCGGTCAAGGGAATGCTTGTATGCATTTATACCGTAGCTGACCGTCATGTTTCCACCACCGCATCGCTGTATATGAAAACTTCTGACGCAGACGGTCTTGTCTGGAGTGAGCCGGAGGAAATATTCACTGAGAAAACAGGTGTCAAAGCGATTACCGGTGTGGGATATAATACCGAAGGGGATATGCTGCTGTGGTATCGCGGCGGATTGTGGGGACCCCGTGCCGATGAGAAAGCGGTTCCGGTCACCCATCAGCTGTACAAAACGGACGGCAGAACCATAGCATTGGTATCCAGTCCCGATATTCCTCTTCGCGGTGGTCATATCGGTAATATTTTCCGGATTCCGGACAAGGGATTGTTTGCTTTTTACAACACCTACGGCGAATCCCGTTCGTGGGGCGTTCTGAAAAGCACCGACGAGGGATTGACATGGGAACAGATTCCCATCGAAGAAGATATTCCCATGTCAGAATGTCCGGTTGAAATCGAATGTGCCTATATGGAAGATAACAGGATACTTGTCCTTGGCCGGAAAGATATAGAAGAAGGTACAATGGCAATGTTTCAGATTCAATCCTGTGACCGGGGTGAGACCTGGACAAAGGAATATACGAATATTACGGATGCTTTTGGAAATTCTCCCAGCGTTATTTATGACAGGCAAACAGGCAAAATCAATCTGTATTATTTTACCCGTTTCGAAGGAGTATTGAAGCGCCGTATCGTAAATTTCGAAGATGTCTGGAATTCTCCGCAGAACTGGAGCGCTCCGGAAGTGCTTGCTGAAGAACCGTACCGCGGCTGGGATACCGGCAATGTAAAAACCGTGGCTGTGAACGATACACACATCTGCACCTATTATGCGGGAACTGCATCTTCAACAGGGGTATTCGGTGTGATTCTGAAGCCGTAAAGAAATGATGGCACAGAGCCCGTTTCATGATTACTGAATAACCAAACAAACACAAAAAATCCGGGGACTGATCCAAAGATCGTCACCGGATTTTGTATATTCTGTTGAATCTTGAATTACAGACCCATTTCTTCCTTGATTTCAGCGAACTTCGCAACGATGTCGCGGATGTCAGCTTCGGTCAGGGCAGCGGAAATCTGGGTGCGGATTCTTGCCTTGGACTTGGGAACAACGGGGTAGGAGAACGCAACAACGTAGATACCCTTGTCCATTGCGCGGCGTGCGAATTCGCTTGCCTTGTGTTCGTCGTAGAGCATGATGGGCAGGATGGGAGAACCGCGGAAGGTTACATCCAGACCGAGCTTGCCGATTTCTTCAGCGAACAGCTTGGTGTTGTCGAAGAGGCGCTGACGGATGGAAGGATCGGAATCGAGCAGGTCGAGAACCGCGATGGTAGCTTCGCAGATTGCGGGAGCAACGGTGTTGGAGAAGAGGTAGGGGCGGGATCTCTGACGGAGCAGGTCGATGATTTCTTTGCGTCCGCTGGTGTAGCCGCCGGAAGCACCGCCGAGAGCCTTACCGAAGGTACCGGTGATGATGTCAACTCTGCCTTCAACGCCGCAGTATTCAGCGGTGCCGTGACCGTGTTCACCCATGAAGCCTACTGCATGGGAGTCGTCAACCATAACGAGTGCGTCGTATTCGTCAGCGAGGTCGCAGATTGCCTGAAGGTTTGCAACGATACCGTCCATGGAGAACACGCCGTCGGTAGCGATGAGCTTGATGCGTGCGCCCTTTGCTTCTTCGAGCTTTGCACGGAGGTCGTCCATGTCGTTGTTCTTGTAGCGGAATCTCTGAGCCTTGCAGAGACGAACGCCGTCGATGATGGAAGCGTGGTTCAGTTCGTCGCTGATAACAGCGTCTTCAGCGGTGAGAAGGGTTTCGAACAGACCGCCGTTTGCGTCGAAGCAGGAGGAGTAGAGGATGGTGTCGTCGGTGCCGAGGAAGTCGGAGAGTCTCTTTTCGAGCTTCTTGTGAACTTCCTGAGTACCGCAGATGAAACGTACGGAAGAGAGACCGTAGCCCCACTTTTCGTAGCTGTTCTTAGCGGCGTTGATAACAGTTTCGTTAGATGCGAGACCGAGGTAGTTGTTCGCGCAGAGGTTAATCAGCTCACGGCCGTTTGCAAGAACTCTTGCGCCCTGGGGAGTGGTGATAACCTTTTCATTCTTGGACATGCCGTCCGCTGCAATCTGATCGCAGGTGGCACGGAAAATATTCAGTGCAGATTTCATTTTGTATGTTCTCCTACGTGATGTATAGTTGAGGATTTATGTTGAAGGGGATACGCGGCTTTTTGGAAAAAGCCTGGCAAAAACTTTTATGATGACGAGGTGTCATGCGCTGATGGGGGTGCACGGATATGATTCGGTCAGCTTCGG
>JAFTPW010000324.1:0-2909 GCA_017463075.1 Clostridia bacterium | reverse complement strand
GCATCCTCGAAAGCAAGCTCGCCGAACACAAGCTGCTCGGACTGCGTACCCTCGTCACCGTCGAAGCGGGCGCAATCCTCAAGCTCGGCGTGTTCAAGTGCGAATTCATCCGCGCGAACCACTCCATCGCCGACGCCTGCATGATCGCCATCCGCACACCCGTGGGAACGATCCTGCACACCGGCGACTTCAAGCTCGACGTGTCTCCCATCGGCGGCGAAATGATGGACCTGACCCGCATCGGCGACTACGGACGCGAGGGCATTCTCCTGCTCATGTGCGAAAGTACGAACGTCGACCGCCCCGGCTTCACCCCGTCCGAGCGGATCGTCGGCAGCTCCCTCGACCACATTTTCATGACCAATCCGCACCGCAGAGTCGTCATCGCGACCTTCTCGTCCAACGTCCACCGTGTCCAGCAGATCATCGACTCCAGCGTGAAATTCGGCAGAAAAGTCGCCATCACCGGACGGAGCATGCTCAACGTCGTCGGCGCGGCTGTACGGCTGGGCTACATGGAGGTTCCGAACAACGCCCTGATCGACATTTCCGAAATCGGACGCTATCCGCAGGAAATGATTACCATCATCACGACCGGATCGCAGGGTGAACCGATGTCCGCGCTGTACCGCATGGCGTTCTCCGACCATTCGCAGGTGGAACTGACGCCGAACGACCTCGTGGTGCTCTCTTCCCACGCAATTCCCGGCAACGAAAAGCTCGTCTCCCGCATCATCAACGAGATGTACAAGCGCGGCGTGAGCGTCTACCACGATGAAGCGGTGGTTCACGTTTCCGGACACGCGTGCCAGGAGGAACTGAAGCTCATCCACGCCCTGACCAAGCCGAAATTCTTCATGCCCATCCACGGCGAGTACCATCACCTGATGCAGCACAAGGAGCTTGCGGAATACATGGGCATGGACGCGAAGAATATCTTCGTCATGGACATCGGACAGGTGCTCGAGCTGGATCACGACCACGCGAAGAGAGGCGGCACCGTTCCGGCAGGACGCATGCTCGTTGACGGCTACGGTGTGGGCGATGTTGGCAATATCGTGCTCCGCGACAGACGCCACCTTGCGCAGGACGGTCTGATCGTCGTTGTCGCAACCGTTGACGCGGACGAAGCCACGATCGTATCCGGACCCGACCTCATCTCCCGCGGCTTTGTGTACGTCCGCGAAAGCGAGGAACTCATGGACGAAGTGCGCGAACTGGTGCGTGACGTTCTCTGTGATACCCTCGACTCCGGCACAACCGAATGGACGCAGCTGAAAAACAACGTCAAGGACGCGCTGTCGAAATTCCTCTACTCCAAGACCAAGCGCAAACCGATGATCCTGCCGATCATTATGAATGTGTGATGCGGGTTTTAAGGCTGCATTCACCCGAATGTATGACGAAATCCAAGCTCGGACGACCAATGGTCGCCCCTACGTGATTTCACGACTCTGCCTCATTGATCCCGTTCGTTTTGGATTTCTGTATGTATCATTCCGCAATTTCATCCGTTCTGCTCCGATTAACGGTTTCGTAGGGGCGACCATTGGTCGTCCGCCGAAAACATCAATCCGCACTTCATTTTTTCAAACCGTTTTCCACCGACACCCCTTCACCAACGAAAGGACAATACCATGGTAAAACACATCATTCTCTGGAAACTCAAGGATTCCCTCACCGAGGACGAAAAGACCGCGGCACGTGCAGAAGCGAAGCGCCGTCTGGAAGCGCTCAACGGCAAGATCGACGGCATGATTTCGCTCAAGGTTGTCACCGACCGTCTGCCTTCCTCCAACGCCGACATGATGCTCGATTCCGAGTTTGAATCCGAAGCCGCTCTCGCAGGATATCAGACCAATCCGCTCCACGTCGAAGCCGCAACCTATGTCAGAAGCGTAGTCGACGCGCGTCTCTGCCTCGATTTCTGAGATGGCATACCCGAGAAAGGCGGAGCTGCTTTCACCCGCCGGAAATTATGAGAAAATGAAAGCCGCCGTGAACTACGGTGCGGATGCGGTCTACCTCGCCGGGAAGAATTTCGGCATGCGCGCCGCGTCCACGAACTTCGGCAAGGAAGAACTCATCGCCGCGGTTTACTACTGCCACAAGCACGGCGTGAAGCTGTACGTGACCGTCAACGTCATGCCGCACACGCACGAATACGAGGAACTGCGCGACTACATCCGCTTCCTTGACGCCATCCGCGTGGACGCTGTCATCGTGTCCGACATCGGTGTGGTCATGACCGTGCGCGAAGTCGCTCCGAAGATGGAAATCCACATCTCCACGCAGGCGAGTGCCGTTTCCGCTCAGGCGTGCATCGCGTGGCACAAGCTCGGCGCGTCCCGCATTGTTCTCGCACGGGAGCTGACCCTCGCCGACATCCGCGAAATCCGCGCGAACATTCCCGAAACCCTCGAGCTGGAAGCCTTCGTCCACGGCGCGATGTGCATTGCGTACAGCGGACGGTGCCTTCTCTCGAATTACTTCACCGGACGGGATGCCAACCACGGCGCGTGCGCACAGTCCTGCCGCTGGAAATATTCTCCCACCGCGATGGATCTCGCCGAAGCAAACCGCCCCGACATCCCTTCCGTTGCAGCTGCGGAACAGGACGAAAACGGCGAAACCTTCTTCATGAGCTCCCGCGACATGTG
Source organism: Clostridia bacterium (assembly GCA_017463075.1). Taxonomy (GTDB): domain Bacteria; phylum Bacillota; class Clostridia; order Oscillospirales; family CAG-272; genus UMGS1696. Next base: position 249 of record JAFTPW010000324.1, on the reverse strand, counting down.
CATGCTGGAACACATCCCCGAGCTTGAGGAGTCCGGCATCTCCAGCTACAAAATCGAAGGCAGAGTCAAGAGTGCGTACTATACAGCCGTCGTAACCAATACCTACCGTCTGGCAATCGACGCATACCGTCGTGATCCCGCGAACTACAAGCTCGATCCCGCGTGGACGAATGAGCTCTCCGGCGTCAGTCACCGCGAATACTCCACCGGATTTTTCTTCACGCCCCCGCATGAGGACGCAAACACCGT
>JAFTPW010000323.1:0-4151 GCA_017463075.1 Clostridia bacterium | reverse complement strand
GAAGAAAAGAAGGCCTATAACTACGCGGAACGCACCAAGACCGATCCGGAAGGCAAGATCTTACTCAACTATAAGGATCTTCTTGCGAACACCAATAATGAGGTTATCTTCATCGCAGTTCCTCCGCATCAGCACGGTGAAATCGAACCCGCGATCATCGAAAAAGGTATCCCGTTCATGACCGAAAAGCCGATCGCTCTCGATATGCCCACCGCTCTCAGGATCGAAAAGATGATTAAGGACAAGGGCATCATCACCGCTACCGGTTTCCAGGACAGATATCAGAACCTCACCCAGATCATGAAGGACTACATCAAGGACAAGAAGGTCGGTCTGGTTACCGGTGCATGGTACGGCGGCATTCCCGGTGCATGGTGGTGGAGACGCATGGAAACCTCCGGCGGTCAGCTCGTTGAACAGAACATCCACATCTTCGACCAGGCGCGCTACCTCTTCGGCGAACCTCTTTACGTAAGCTGCGCAGGTGCAAGAGGCATCGTTGACGGCGACAAGTACGGCGTTCCCGGATACAACGTACACGACTATTCCTCCGCTGTCATCAAGTTCCAGAGCGGCGTTGTTGCTACCATTTTCACCGCATGCTACGCACAGGGCAAGAGCTCCATGCAGAGCGGTATGAACATCTACTGCCAGGATGCAACCCTCGAGTACAAGCTCCGCAACTCCCTCACCATCCGCGATCCTCAGGGCGAACAGTACTACGAAAGAGGCGAAGAACAGACCGGTATCATGGACAAGATCTTCCTCGATGCCATCCGCACCGGCGATACCTCCAAGATTCTCGCAGACTACAGCGAAGCAGTCAAGTCCCTCAGACTCTGCCTTGCATGCAACGAATCCATCGAAACCGGCAAGACCATTTTCTTCTAAGATTCAATCAACCGAACAGTGTCAGTGTAGCAGCTGGCACTGTTTTTGTTTTCTCAACTTTGGTTTGGTGTTGCCTCAATCAAGCGGTTATTGACGGTTTTCAAGCCTGTATGGTAGAATATTTGCAGGATAACACAACTGTTTCGTGAGGGTCGATGTATGACCGGGAAGTGAGGATGCCTATGAACGGCGCGGATATTTACCAAAGACAGCGGCAGGCAATGCTGGAACGGGAGCTTGAAGACACCGCCATGCAGTTCGCTCTCGAAAAAGGGGAGCGGTATTATATGCTTCTGCCGCGGCGGTATCTCTTCTTCCGGGGAATCCGCATCATGCTCATGTTTTTCGTGTGCATCATGGCGTGCTATAACGTCCTGACGATCTCGACACCGCCGCTGTTTTTTCTGTCGTTCAAGAAATTCTGGGAATACTGCCGGTATCTCAGCACAATGAACGTTTCCGCGAAAAAACTGAGAATCTTCCTCGTCCTCTGGCTCCTCATCTGCATCGGCATCAACATCGTCTTCTGGAACTGGCTGGAAACTATCTGGTAAATCCTCACTTTCTGAGAATCGCGTGTAAATCACCCCGTCATTGACGCACCGGAGCGCATGTGGTACAATTTAAGTATCAACTGTACAGCGAAAAGGAGTGCGGAAATGTTCCCATTTGAAACCCATTCAGCTGCCGCCGATACCGCTTGGGGTGACGTCATGACGGGCGTGTCACGGAACAGGAGCAGCATGATGACGGAAGATATCACGGAGCTGCAGATGATCGCGTCGTCGGAGCGGTACTACATGATCCTGCCGAAGCGGTATTTCATTCTCCGCGGCATCCGGGTCATGCTTCTGTTCCTCGTCTGCGTGCTCTTCTGCCGCAGTTATTTTTTCATCGGAGTTCCGCCCGGATTCATCATCGCGTTCATGCAGTTCTCGAAATTCTGCAAATTCATGCAGAGTGTCAATGTGTCCGTGAAAAAACTGCGCATCTGCCTTGCCGTGTGGATTCTCGTCTGCATCGGCATCAACATCGTGTTCTGGAATCTGATTCTGACTGTCTGGTAAAGGAGGAAATCATGCATAAACCCGATCTGAGCAAACTTCCGCCGGAATTTGTGACGCAGTATCGGAGAAATATCGTCCTGCGCTCCGTTTTCAGCGGGATTCTCATGCTCGCCGCCGTCGTTTCGTGCTTCGTGATCGACATATCCGGCGTGCGTTATCCGATTGGTGCGGTAATTTTTATACTCCTTGCCGGGTCTCTGCTTTCATGCCTGCTGTTCCGGCTCGATCTGCTTCTGTTCCGACGTTCGTGGACGGGTGAGATTCTGAGCATTACTTTCCGGCATGAATGGAACTATTTCGGCACTTTGATTATCCGCACTGCCAGTCTCGGAAACAGCTTGCGCGATCACAGGCTTACCGGATACCTCAAAATCGACCGCGGTGAGAAAAAGCCGTACCTGTTTACTTTGAAGGATTCGTACACTGCTCCGCGCCGGAAGAAAATTACCTACCGGAACGACGAATTCACGGGCAGCGGACACACCGTCTGCAACAGATTTCAGGTGGAGGCACCGTACAAGCTGAACGACAGACTCGTGTACCTCCGCGGAATGAAATACCCCATGCGCACCGGTGTGGATACCGACGGCACGGATGCGAAGCTCGTCTGTCCGTACTGCGGTGAGATCAACGAAGCAGAACGCGGCAAATGCTGGCACTGCGGCAGAATTCTGATAAAATAAAGGAGAAAATCATGCTGTCCGACTACAAATTACAGCCCCTGCTTGGGGAAACACGGCTCGTATGCCTTCAGGAAGCCATCGACTCCCTGAAATTTCCGCTGACCTTCGCGCGGATGAACATGACGTCCGTTCCCGACGAAATCCGCGAGCGGCAGACGATGTTCCGCGATCTGCTCGGAGACGAAAAATTCACCGCCGCTTTTACGGATGCGCACGAAAAGCTGGTTGTGCTGTGCGAGACGGCAAAAAACATCGGCGATGTCCGGATTTCCTCGAACGAGGAGCTGCTGTACTCACTGATCGAGCTGACGACTTTCACCGATGCGGCGGATGCACTGGATGAAGCGTATGCGGCGGCGGAGAAAATCAAATCCGGGCGGCTTCTGACGTTTTTCCGCACAATCCGGAATCTGACGGAGGATATGCAGTATATCAACCTCAAAAACTGGCTGAACGGGCTGACGCACGGACTCCGCTCCATCCGCTCCGTGACGCTTGGCGTGAATCTCGATGCACAGCTCAACGTCAGCGAGGTCGGAATCGTCTCCATCAACGACCAGCCGTATGTCAGCGACAAAATCCTCGACCGTGCACTCCGGGACGAAACACCGCCGGACGAATACAAGTGCATCGCGTCCCTTGGAATCCACGAAAGCGGCGGCGCATTTAAGAAAAGCACAATCGTCGTCAACCGCGAGCTGTATTCCACCCTCAACGGTCTGTACCGCGATGCGCTGAAGAATCTGCGGAAATATGTCACGGCGGAAGTACAGGGCGCGATCCGGGAACTGCTGTCGGCGGAGGATGAAATCGACTTTCTGCTCACTTCGGTGAAGTATCTGCGCACCCTGAAGGATGCCGGACTGCCGCTGACCTTCCCGGAAATCACGGACGAAACCACTCTGCTCGGACTGTACAACCCGCTCCTGACGGGAAAATGCAGGGCGGCACAGATCGTCCCGAGCAATGTCAGCTTCAGCGAACGGGAGCGCATCTGGATTCTCACCGGCCCGAACTCCGGCGGAAAAACGGTGTATCTCGGTGCCGTCGGACATGCACAGCTCATGTTCCAGCTCGGTCTGCCGGTGTGCGCGCGTTCGGCAAAAATGAAGCCGTATGAGAAAATCCTCACGCACTTCGTCATGACGACGCAGAAACAGAGCGAAAGCAGGCTGGTGAACGAAACGGTGCGGATGAAGGAAAGCCTCGAGCAGGTGACGGAAAATACCCTGCTTCTGCTGGACGAAACTTTCTCAAGCACTTCTGCGTACGACGCCATGTTTCTCGCCGAAGCTCTTATCAAATACCTCTCCCGGATGGGATGCAGTACGGTTTACGTCACCCATCTGCATGAGCTTGCCGGACGGATCCGTGCCATGGACGAAAACAGCGGCGTCGGTATGCTCACGGCAAAAGTCGCAGACGGCAAACGGACGTACGAAATCGTCCCGCACGACGGGGAAGAGAACACATCCAGCATGGCGCGCGATATTGTCATCAACAGCGGGCT
>JAFTPW010000322.1:0-7270 GCA_017463075.1 Clostridia bacterium | reverse complement strand
TGTTCCTCGGATTGGAAGAGCCGCCGAAGCCTGACGATACCGCCGACGCACTTGCCGCCGCAATCTGCCACGCGCACACCGGCACGTCAAGACTGGCGGAATTCTACAACAAGCCTACGACGATGGCGGGCAAGATCGGTCAGGAAGGCAAGGGAAGCCGCTCGGTTTGGGCAAGCAAGGTCGGCGGAAAGAACGCGGAGAGACTGCTCGGCGGCAAAAACACAAAGGAAACGACAAAATGAGTGAATATAAATGGCACGGCGAGATCCGGAGCGTGTTCGAATGTGTGGAAAACGCACGCGATCTCGGCGGATATCCGCTCTCTGACGGCGGTTTTACGAAAAAAGGCAGAGTGATCCGCTGTGAAGCTCCGCTGAAGCCGACGGAGAACGACATCGCATACCTCAGAAACAGCGGAATCACAACGGTGATCGACTTCCGGGACGCGCCGCTTGCGGAAAAACAGCCCCACGGACTCATGAACCGGGAGGGTTTTGACTACCGCGCATGCCCTGTGAATGCCGGAAGCCGGGTTGCGCCGTCCGCGGAGGATGTACCGCCGATGTATCTGGCGATCACGGAAGAGGCGGAATTTCACAGAGCGTGGAAGCTCTTCGCGCATGCTCAAACCGGCGTTCTCTACAACTGCGCGGCAGGACGGGACAGAACCGGAACCTTTTCGATGATCCTTCTGACCCACACGGGTGTGCCGCATGACGCCGTCGTGGAAGACTACGTCGTGACGAAGGAATACAACCGCGGACGCTTTGCGAAAATCCGGGTGGAGAGACCGCATATTGACCTGAACGTGGTCTGCCCGAGAGCGTGGTATGCCGAAGAATTTCTGCGACTGTTCCATGAAAAATACGGCTCGACGGATGCGTATTTCCGCTCGATCGGGCTGAATGAAGAAGAAATCGGGAAAATCCGCATGAAGCTGCGGTGAATGACAACACACACGGAGAAAAATTATGTGGATTGCTGACGGATGGAAGGAATATGAACTGATCGACTGCGAAGGCGGCGAGAGACTGGAGAGATGGGGCGACTATATCCTTGTGCGTCCCGACCCGCAGGTCATCTGGCACGGCGAGCGGAAGAATCCCCTGTGGAAGAAGGCTCACGGCGTGTACAAGCGTCAGGGCGGCGGCGGATCGTGGGTTGTGAACAAGATGCCCGAATCGTGGTGCATCAAATACGGCGACCTGACCTTCCGGCTCCGTCCCATGGGCTTCAAGCACACCGGACTTTTCCCGGAGCAGGCGACAAACTGGGACTGGGCGTCTTCTGTGATTAAGAACGCTGCGGCAAACGGTCACAAACAGCCCAAGGTACTCAACCTCTTTGCCTATACGGGAGGTGCGACCGTGGCTTGTGCGAAAGCCGGTGCCGCGCTCTGCCATGTGGATGCATCGAAGGGCATGACGCAGGCGGCGAAGGAAAACATGCAGCTCACCGGACTGGGAGAAGCACCGTGCCGCTACATTGTCGATGACTGCCGCAAGTTTGTGGAACGCGAAATCCGCCGCGGCAACCGTTATGACGGAGTCATCATGGACCCGCCGTCGTACGGAAGAGGCCCGAACGGCGAGGTATGGAAGCTGGAAGAATGCGCCGCGGATCTGATCGAGCTGGTTGTAAAGGTGCTCTCCGACGATCCTGTGTTCTTCCTCATCAACTCCTACACGACCGGGCTGTCCCCTGCCGTGATGCAGTACATCCTCCAGCGCGCACTGCCGGAAAATCTGAAGACGCGTGCAAAGATCGAGACCGGCGAGACCTGCATCCCTGTGACCGACGGCGGATATCTGCTGCCCAGCGGTGCGAGCGTCAGAGCGACCTTCGGTCTGAAATAAAAGAGAAGAAAGACTAAATAAAAAATAAGAAATACGGATTTAGCTTATGAATATCATTGAAGCCAGAAATCTGACATTTTCCTATCCCGCAGATGAGGGTCAGCCCGCGCATCAGGTGTTAAAGGGCGTGTCCTTCGATATTCCCGAGGGCTCCTATACTGCCATTCTCGGACACAACGGAAGCGGGAAATCCACCCTCGCGAAGCTGCTCTGCATGATCAATGCTCCGGACGGCGGTTCGCTCAGAGTGCTCGGGAAGGACATGACCTCGCCGGAAATCACCTATGACGACATCATGGATGCGCGGCGCGACGTGGGTATGGTGTTCCAGAATCCCGACAACCAGATTGTTGCCACCATCGTGGAGGAGGACGTCGCGTTCGGATGCGAAAACCTCGGCATTCCGTCCGATGAAATCCGCCGCCGCGTGGATGAAGCGCTCGAAGCCGTCGGCATGACCAAGTACGCACGGCATCAGTCCCACGCGCTCTCCGGCGGTCAGAAGCAGAGAATCGCCATCGCCGGAACCATCGCCATGCGCAGAAAATGCATCATTTTCGATGAATCCACCGCGATGCTTGACCCGATGGGACGGCGCGAGGTGATGCAGATCATCGAAAAGCTCAATAAGGAAGAGGGCATCACAGTCATCATGATTACCCACTACATGAACGAGGCGGCAATGGCTGACCGCATCATCGTCATGAACGACGGACGGATCATCGGTGACGGTACGCCTTCCGAGGTGTTCTCCGAGCCCGAAAAAATGTGGGATGCCGGACTGGACGTTCCGCAGACGACGGAGCTTCTGTACAAAATGCGGAAAGCCGGACTGGACGTGCCGCTGGATGTTTTCGACCCGGCGGAATGTGCGGCGGTCATTGCAAGGGCAATCCGTCAGAAAGAGGGCAGGTGAGAAGATGGCAAAGATTGAGCTGAAAAACGTATCGTTTATCTACAACAAGGCTGTCTCCGGCGGAACGAGAGCGCTCGATGACATTTCCGTCTCCATCGAAGGCGGCGGAATCACCGGACTCATCGGTCACACGGGAAGCGGCAAATCCACGCTCGTGCAGATGCTCAACGGACTCCTGAAGCCCGACTCCGGACAGGTCATCCTCGACGGCGTCGACATCTGGGCGGAACCGAAGAAGATCCGTGACGTCAGATTCCGCGCCGGACTTGTGATGCAGTACCCGGAATACCAGCTGTTCGCGGAAACCGTCGGTGAGGACATCGCCTTCGGTCCGAAGAATATGGGCATCACCGGAGACGAGCTGGACAGACGCGTGCGTGAATCCGCAAAGTTCGCGGGACTGAACGAAAAATACCTCGACAAATCCCCGTTTGAGCTGTCCGGCGGTCAGAAACGGCGTGCCGCACTTGCCGGAGTCATCGCGATGAATCCCGAAATCCTCATCCTCGACGAGCCTGCCGCGGGACTTGACCCTGCCGGACGGCGCGATATCCTCGGCGGAATCAAGAAGTTCTCCCGTCAGAGCGGCACGACGGTCATCATCGTCAGCCACAGCATGGAGGACATGGCGATGTACTGCGACGATATCGTGGTCATGGCGAACTCGAAGGTTCTCATGCACAAGCCCTGCGCCGACGTGTTCTCGGAATACCGCGAGCTGATTGCCGTGGGTCTTGACGTGCCGCAGATCACCCGTGTTGCATCCGCACTGCGCGACCGCGGAATTGACATCGGCGAGGACATTTACACCGTGGACTATGCCGCCGGCATGATCGAAGACTTCATGAAATCCGGGAAGACCCCGGCGAAGGAAGAAAAACAGGTTTAAGGCATTTTAGGCAAAGGAAAGCATATGAAATCTGACATTGCGTTCGGGCAGTACGTGGAAGGGAATTCCGTCATCCACCGGCTGGATCCCCGTGCCAAAATCATCATCGCACTGCTTTATATAATCGTAATTTTCCTGGCAAAGAGCGTGACGGCATTTGTGCTTCTGACGGCGGCGGCTGGGGTGTTCATCGGCATGACGGGCATCTCTCCGAAGCTGATTCTGCGCTCCATGCGGTCCCTGCTCTTTATCATTCTGTTTACCGCTGTCATCAACATTTTCTGGATGACCGGCGACACGCTGCTGCTCTCCCTCGGGCCGGTGAAAATCTACCTCGAGGGCATCATCAACGCCGTTCTGATCGTTCTGCGCATCATGCTCCTGATTACGGCGACGTCCGTTTTCATGACCTACACGACCACACCCCTTGCGCTCACGGACGGTCTGGAGCAGCTGCTGAATCCCCTGAAGAAAATCAGGGTTCCGGTGCATGAGTTTTCCATGATGATGACCATTGCACTGCGGTTCATCCCCACCCTCATCGACGAGACGCAGAAAATCATCAACGCACAGACCGCAAGAGGCGCGGATTTCACCACCGGCAGCCTCGTCAAGCGGGCAAAGGCGCTCGTTCCCATCCTCATTCCCCTGTTCATTTCCGCGTTCCGGCGTGCCGATGAGCTGGCGACCGCGATGGAATGCCGCTGCTATACCGGCGGAAACGGACGCACCCGGATGAATAAGCTCAAGTCCTCCCCGAAGGACTGGGTCTTCGTAGGATGCATCGTCCTGCTCGGCGCGGCGGTTGTGTGCGTCAATATCTGGCTGCCCATTTACGGGCTGAGCATGTGAGAAGATGAAACTGCTTCTGAAAATCAAATACAACGGGCGGGATTTCATGGGATACCAGTTCCAGCCCGGTAAACGGACCGTGCAGGGAACGCTCACGGAGGCTGTCTCGTCCTGCTTCGGAGAACCGATGAAGGTCACCGGATGCAGCCGCACGGACGCCGGTGTTCACGCGCTCGGATTCTGCTGTACCGCGGAGCCCGCGCAGTTCCGGGAAGAATGGCTCAGAATCCCGGTCGGGAAGGTGCACCGTGCGCTCGCGCGTTTTCTCCCGGATGACATTGCCGTGGCAGGAGAGGCTGAAGCGGACGACGACTTTCACCCGCGCTACTCGGTGGTGTCGAAGGAGTATATCTACCGCATGTACGACACGGTCGGAGAAGACCCGTTTTTGCGCGGACGTGCGTGGCATCTGAAGCACCGCGTGACCGAGGAAGGGCTGTGCCGCATGAACGACGCCGGACGCGCACTCATCGGGCATCACGATTTTTCGTCCTTCATGGCATCCGGCTCGAAGATTGAGGACGCACGCCGCACGATTGAATCCCTCCGCGTGATCCGTGACGGGGATATGCTGACCCTCTCGGTGCGTGCCGACGGATTTCTCTACAACATGGTGCGGATCATCACGGGAACTCTCGCGGACTGCGCACACGGTACGATCGATCCCGCCGATATGCCCGCGATTCTCGCAAAGTGCGACCGGACATGCGCCGGAAAAACCGCTCCCGCTGACGGACTGTATCTGAACGACGTCACCTACGGCAGGGAGATTGACTGGAAGCTCGATTGAAACAAAAACTATCATTATAATATGTATCGATACAGATGGTATTGATATCGGGAGAATCTATGCCTCGCAGAAATCAGCCGGAAGAAACTGCGGTATCCGTTGCCGGACGCATCGAGCCGCAGATCAACCGCTATTACTACAAAATTTCAAAAAAATACATGGTCACCGGAATCCTGTTCATGCTGCTGCTGGTTCTGTACCTGATCTGCGTCATGGCGTTTTTCGGGGAGTATGTGACCTACGAGAACCTGAAATACCTCGTCCGGGACTTTTCGGCGGTGTCCGTACCCGGAAGCGGTGACTTCTCGAAGATTGTCTACAACGGCAGTGACAGCATGACCTTCGCCCTGTTCCGCGGCGGTGTTTCGGCATGCGACGGCGACAGCTACCTCTACTACGACACGGGCGGAATCAACCTCATCTCGGACGACATGAACTACGCCGATGCCGTGCTGGTGCCGTCGGAAAAGTACCTGCTTGCGTACGATCTGGGTGGAACGGGCTACTCCATCTACAATCAGCTCACGCGGATCGTGGAGAGAGAAGCGGACGGACGGATCATGTCGGGCGATATCGGGGATGACGGCTCATGCATCCTTGTGACGCGTTCCCGCGAGACACGGTACGTTGTGGATGTATTCAACGCCGCCTTCAACAAAACCATGAGCATCTACAAGGAAAACTACGTCCTTGACGCAGCGGTATCCCCGGACGGAACGTATGTCATCATCGTATCCGCCGTTCCGGATGCCACGGACTTCAACTGCGAAATCGAAATCTGCATGAAGGGACGCAGTGAACCGCTGACCGTTCTGACATACGAGCATACCATGCCGCTCGACGTGTTTGCGTATGAGGACGGATTCCTCGCGCTCTGCGACAACGGCATCTACGCCTTCGATTACTCCGGTATGTCCCGCGGCGGCGCATCCTTCACGGGAATGCAGCTCAAGTACGCGGATGACGGCGGCGACGGTGTGGTCTGCGTCGGACAGGTGAATGCACTCGGAACGGAAAACCGTCTCATTGCCGTATCCTCGTCAGGGGAAGTGACGTTTGAGACCGTTCTCGAAAAGCGTGTGAACGGTGTGTATGCCGCTCCCTCATCTTCCGGTGCCGCTGCGTATATCCGAACCCCCGATTCGGTCATCCGTGTGGATGAAAACGGGGAATTTGAAGAACACAAGCCTCAGATTTCCGACATTCTCACCGTACTTCCGACCGATGACGGTGCCATTGTCTGCGGCAAGTCTGCGGCATATACCGCGTTTGACGATTAACATGAACAACAAAAATCACTGGGAGGTGACTCACCCATGAGTTTTGCCATTGACGCAATCATTCTTCTGACCGCTGTGGTCATCATCTGGGCAGGCACGAGCCGCGGCTTCATCCGTTCCGTGATGGGACTGGGCTGTACGGTGGCGTCCCTGTTTGCCGCATATGCCTATACTCCCGTTCTCAGCAATTATTTCCGCACGAATTTTCTGCTGGACAAAATCACATCCGGGATTTACGAAACCCTCAAATCCCTCGCGTTTGATACGGAAACCGATCTCTACAACCTCGACCGTCTCGCCGTGGATCTGCCCGCACCGTTTACGGATATTCTCGAGCGTTACGGCATCGCGGTGGAATCCTTCTCCGATCAGCTCAGAGGACTGACCGCGACGACGGACGACGTTGTGCATGAATTTGCCGTGCAGATCGCAGAACCGACTGCCAATGTCATCGCGTATGCCGGCTCGTTCATCCTCATTTTCTTCGCCGTGTATCTGGTGCTCTCCATGATTACGTCCCTGCTCGACCTGATCTTCAAGATGCCCGTGCTCCGCGGTGCGAATATGTTCTTCGGCTTCGTGTTCGGTGCGGCTGAGGCGGTTCTCGTCACCTTCCTGCTGGCGACTCTGCTCTCCGCGCTCGTGACTGCGCTCGGTGCGATTGATCCGTCCCTCTTCGGTGCTGAC
>JAFTPW010000321.1:0-2594 GCA_017463075.1 Clostridia bacterium | reverse complement strand
GCTGGTTCTACGGACGGGGCACGCCGGAAAGCGATAACAAGGTTTACGAATACGTCGACTCGGACGAAGCCGGGCAGATGATGCAGAGAAACGTCATGTCCCCGGAAAACCAGTACCTCATCGCGGTGTTTGCGCTCCTTGCTCTGGCGGCTCTTGCGCTGTACATCGGTGCGAGAACGGGGTATCTGCAAAAGCTCATGGCACGGCTGCGCGAATGGCTCCGGGATCTGCTTGACACCTTCCGCATCGGACGGGACATTTTCCGCGGTGCCGACAGCGGTCTGGAATCGAACGAGATCTACAACTACAAGGACGAAAAGAAGCTGATCCAGAACGCGGCAATCCGAGATTTTCAGGCAATGGCGGCGACGACGGACACCTACAAGCTGTTCATGCTCCGCCTCCAGCGTCTGAAATCCTACGAGGAGCAGCTCTGCTACGCCTATGCGGTTCTCCTGCGGATGTACAAAAAGCTGAACATCAGCCTGCACATCGCCGATACGCCCCGCGAAGTCGAAGGAAAAGTCGTACGCACCCTGCCGGAATCCGAAATCCGCGAAATCACCGCCGATTTTGAACGGATCCGGTACGCGGAAGAAGAACTCTCCGACAGCGAAGCGGCGACGGTGCTCAACCGCATCTGCGGCGTCGTGAAGAGATACATGTTCTGATAAAACATGGGTAGGGACCGGCGTCCCCGACGGTCCACACTGAAGCTTAAACTAACGGACCGTCGAGCCACGTTCGAGAAGGTGACCAATCCCTGCATTTAGTCTGGCGTTTGGTTGATTAACGGCTTGATCTGCATAAATCCTCCTTCACTCCGGTATAATGAAGTATCTTTATTGTATCGGAGTGTTTTTATGTGCAGATTTGTTTCCTTATTATTGGTGTTTGTGCTTGTATTTTCCGTTCCGGTTTATGCCGCTGTTGAGGACAATATTCCGTTTGATGTGAATGCGGACTCTGCCGTGCTCATGGATGCGGCGACAGGGACAGTGCTTTATGCGAAGAATGCCGATTCGGCGCTTCCTCCGGCGTCGGTGACAAAAATCATGACGCTGCTTCTCTTCATGGAGGAGGTGGAGCGGGGCAATATCCGGCTGGACGAGGAGATTTCCGTGAGCGAATACGCGGCGTCGATGGGCGGCTCGCAGGTGTATCTTGAGCCCGGTGAGACGATGGCGGCTGAGGAAATGCTCAAGTGCGTGATTATTGCGTCAGCGAACGACGGTGCGGTTGCTCTGGCGGAAAAGGTTGCGGGCAGTGAGGAGGCGTTTGTTGCGCTCATGAACGAGCGTGCGGCAGAACTCGGGATGGACAACACCCATTTCGAAAACGTGACGGGGCTGGATGACGACACGGAAAAGCATCTGACGAGCGCGTACGATATCGCACTGATGTCGCGGGAGCTGATTTCGCATGAGACGATTCTGAAATACTCCTCCATCTGGATGGACACGATCCGGGACGGCGCATTCGGACTGACCAACACCAACCGGCTCATCCGCTTCTACGACGGTGCGACGGGACTGAAAACAGGCTCGACCTCCAAAGCCGGATTCTGCATCAGCGCAACGGCACAGCGGGACGGCATGCATCTGATCGCGGTCATCATGGGCGCACCCACGCGGGATATCCGGAACGAAGCGGCGCGTCAGCTTCTCGACTACGGATTCTCGAAGGTTTCGCTGTACCGTCACGACGGCGGAGATGCGGGCGAAATCCGGGTGACGGGCGGGACTCGGGAGACGGTGCGGTATCAATCGGAGCCGTTTGTTCTGCTTCTGCCGAAAGGGAAGGCGAAGGATGTGCAGATCGAGCTTCTGCCGGATGAATCCGCTCCCGCACCGATTGAAGCCGGGGACAGAGTCGGCACGATCCGGTATCTCTCGGACGGGGAAGTCATCGGAGAGGGCGCACTTACGGCGTCTGAGAGCGTCGGCAGAATCACGTTCGGGACACTTTTTCTGAAAATGCTTGGAATATCTCTGCTGAAAGGATGAAATATTCATAAAAAACCTATTGAAAAAACCGAAAAAATGTAGTATGATATAGACAGCAAAATATTCTTGGTGCGGCATCACGTTAAACTGTAATTCACGGAGGACTTTAAATTATGTCTGTAAAGCTCAATGAAAAATTCCTGAACGGCTTCGTTGCTCCCGAAGAAGTCACGAAGATTTCTCACCTGACCAAGGCTGCGTTTGACGTTGTCAAGAGCGGCAGCGGTGCAGGTTCCGACTTCCTCGGCTGGGTCGATCTGCCCGTCAACTATGATAAGGAAGAATTTGCAAGAATCCAGGCGGCTGCCGAAAAGATCAAGGGCATGTGCGATGTGTTCGTTGTCATCGGCATCGGCGGTTCCTACCTCGGCGCACGCGCTGCCATCGAATTCTGCAAGTCTCCTCTCTACAATAACCTCAAGAAGGATACTCCCGACATCTACTTCGCGGGCAATACCATTTCCTCTTCCGCTCTCGCTGACGTACTCCGTCTCTGCGAAGGCAAGAACGGATGCGTAAACGTCATCTCCAAGTCCGGTCCCACCACCGAGCCCGCTGTGACCTTCCGCATTTTCCGTGAACTACTCG
>JAFTPW010000320.1:0-9105 GCA_017463075.1 Clostridia bacterium | reverse complement strand
TATCAACCAAACGCCGGCAGATACGCAAAAAACGGACACCCTTCATTGTGAAGTGAGTGTCCGTTTTTCTTGAAATATTATACCTTTTTCAGACTGTCCTTATACTGCTGTGGTGAGATTCCTGTGGTTTCACGGAATCGTCTGCTGAAGTATAAAGGATTCTCATATCCGCACATGGCGGAAACCTGTGACACAAGAAGATCAGTATCTGCCAGCAGTTTCTGGGCTTTCTGCATCCTGAGACTGGTCAGATATTTAACAGGAGATATCCCGACAATCTGTGTGAATTTCTTGGAAAGCTGTACGGGAGACAGACCGCAGTGAGCGGCGACGTCCGGCATATTCAGAGAAGTGTGCAGATGATGAGTGATATAATCAATGGCTTTGTCGATGACCGGGTCATTTGTGTATTCAGGAAGCTTGCTGATCAGGTTTCCGTAATCCGTAAGAAACTGCATCCAGATGTCGCTTATATAATGGGTGGTGACTGTCTCACGACAGGGGACGAAAGTTTTGGTCATAGTTGAGAGCATATTGAGTGTACTTTGCAGACGGTATTTATCCCGGAGACTAACACATCCGATCGGGAAATAAGAGCTTTCCCTGAGGACATCATCTGTACAGTTCCATGTGATGTTGATGTAGTGAAGGTGCAGATCTTCGATTACATAACGGTCAAAGACGATTCCGGGAGGAAAAAAGCACAGATCTCCTTCAGAAACAGTCCATGTCCTTCCCTGCATGGTACATGAAAAGCGCCCGGATAACGGGATAATCAGCCACCAGGTTTTATAGGAAGCATGCGGCCATAAAAATTCTTTTCTGTGCATAATTGAATGTGTTGCTGATACCGGCATAGGAAGAATATCCATTAGATTCACCTGCGGAAAAAAAGTACATATCAAAGTATAAATAATTTCATTGTTAATGTCAATGACTTTTGGTAAAATTGTTTCAGAAATCCATATTTCCAACAGATAGGAGAAAAACATGAACTACGATGTCATCATTGCAGGTGCAGGTCCTGCCGGTATTGCCGCTGCATTGGAATCTGCCCGATCCGGGTATAAAACAGCTCTGATCGAACGCTACGGCTGTGTCGGAGGAAATCTGACGCTGGGTTATGTAGGACCTTTGCTTGGAACTGTATGCAAAGGAACTATCGCTGAAGAGATTGAGGATGCAATCTGCCCTGCCCGAGGAGTGGTACCGGATTTTGAAAAGGCGAAAATTGCACTGACCACACTGCTGGATGATGCAGGAGTGGATGTATATCTTCAGACCATTGTCACCGGTACTGAAAAAGAAGGAGATATCCTGAAAAAAGTATATGCCGACGGAAAATTCGATCATCTGGAATTCTCCGGAAAGGTGTTCATCGATGCTACCGGAGACGGGGATCTGGCGGTACGGAGCGGATGTCCGTGGGAAATCGGGCGCGAAGAAGACGGTCTCGTTCAGCCGGTTACTTTGATGTTCATTATCGATGGAGTAGACCCCGAACAGACTTTGCTTTGCGGACATGAAGAACATTACACCGATCTGGGTGACGGTCGTGAATATCTCGATCTGTGCCATAAAGCCTGTGCATCGGGCGAACTGCCTGAAAACGTGAATATCGTGCGGCTTTACCGTACCGGACGAAATACGGAACGTATGGTAAATGCCACACAGGAAAACCGCATTGATCCTCTCGATCCGCTCGCCGTGTACAGAGCTGAGGCTGCACTGCGGCGGCAGATCGGGAAGATCATGGATTTCCTGAAAAACAACATCCCCGGCTTCGAAAACATCCGCATCAAGGGAAGCGCATCTACGCTCGGTGTACGGGAATCCCGACGAATCATGGGACGATATCTTCTGACCGAACAGGATCTGATGGAAGGTAAAACATTCCCGGATACTGTGGTGCATCGGGCACACTTCAGTCTGGATATTCATAATCCTGCAGGTCCCGGACAGTCGGTGCATGATGAAAGGTGTCCGAAGAGTCCTAAGCGGTACGACATTCCGTTTTCCGCTATGTGCCCTCTTGGATGCGATAATCTTATCACGGCAGGACGGTGTATCTCCGGTACTCACGTTGCTCATTCCTCCTACCGTGTCATGCGGATCTGTATGGCAATGGGACAGGCGGCAGGTGCTGCGGCATCCGTCATGCTCTCCACAGGAACTGCCACACAGACGGTTGATACAAATCTGATCCGAAGACATCTAATGGATCGCGGTGTCAGACTTGAAGATAACTGATCGAAAAATCAATTCTATAAAATCAAGAAAGGAATTACACCATGAAACTTCGCAACACACTCATTTATCTCCTGTGTGCTCTGATGCTTGCAGGATGCGGCAGTACTCCGCAAACGGATGAAAGCCCCACGGATACGTCAGGAACTCCTGCTGTCACGGAAACGGAACCCGTGGAGACCGAACCAGAAACAGAACCTCTTGACAATGTCCCTGTAGAAAACTTCGACGGCTATGAGTATCGGATTCTGGCAGATAATACCCGTTACAGCAAAGTACGGGTTGAGGAACTGAACGGTGAACAGGTGAACGATGCGGTCTGGGCGGCAAACAATGAGGTTGAAGAGCGGTATAACATCAAAATTTCTCAGGTTCTGCTGAATAAATATTCTGATGCATCTGAAATTACCAGCAATATTACCGCCGACAATGATACGATCGATTTGGTTATTGCCCATGACTGCACAGTCGGCAACATTTCCATGCAGGGTTATTGCTACAACCTCTATGATATTGAACAATTTGATTTCACAAAGCCGTGGTGGCCCAAGTTTACGACCGAAGCCCTGACACTCAACGGCAAGATGTTCCTGATCTCCAATTACATGGGTTACAACGGTCTGCGCGGAACCAAGAACATGTATTTCAACAAGACTGCCATCAGTAACTACGGTCTGGAAAGTCCCTATGATCTCGTACGGAGCCGCGGATGGACACTGGACAAGCTGATCTCCATGACGAAGGACATCAATGAAGACCGTGACGGCAACGGTACTGCAGAAACTACTGACTTCTACGGTTTTGCCTTCACCGGTCTGTTCTACGGCTGGCTGGAAAACTTCGGGATTGAAGCATACCAGAAAAATGCAGATGCAACGGAACTCAATCTGAATGTAGAAACCGAACAGATGGCAACTCTGTTTGAAAAGCTTCAGAACTGGCTCTATGGCGGTCAGAAGGGAGTATATTTTTATCCCAAGCACTCCGGACTCGGAAAACCTGACTCCTATCCCTATATGTTTGCCAACAACTGTTCAATCTTTACCTATGGTTCCATTTATGTACTTCTTGATGCTCTTGCAAACTCCGATGTGGACTACGGTTTCCTGCCCATGCCTCTGATTGATGAGACTCAGGTGGACTACTACGGCGTTGTATATGAAGAGCCGATGTTTATTCCCGTTTCCGTACAGAATACGGACAGAACCGGTCTGATTACGGAGGCCATGAGTGCGGCAGGTTACACCTACATTCTGCCAGCTTATAAGGATAGTGCACTGAAGAGCCGCTATTCACTGGACGAAGATTCCGCCGAAATGCTTGATATCATCTTTGCAAACCGTTATTACAGCTTCTCCTATACTTATGGCGGTTCATCCGGATTCCAGGGCATTCTCAATACCGTTCTGAAGGATTCTTCCGGCAGTCTTACTTCACATTACAAATCCAACCAAAAGGTACAGCAGAAGCGTATCGAAGAAATCATGCAAGCATTCGGCTGTGCTGTCGAGGAATGACGGGATATTGCAATTCCAGTGAATCTCATGAACTATCCTGCAGTTTATGAGACGCCGTGGTATCTCCGGAATACCTGAAGTTTTTTTCACACAGCTTACTTTCACGTGTAAGTTGAGATTGATTTATCGATTACATCCCCTCACATAAATACAGAAAAGACACCCGATGCATCTCTGCAAAAGGTGTCTTTTGTACGTATTTGTTCAGAATCTGCTGATCATCCCAGGTGAAAACTCAGGTGTAAACTCGTTTCAAAACTCAACCGTATTTGCCACAGCTTCGTTTTTCTCGTTTTTTCGCCTGTTTTCTCCCGTTTTCAGCCGATTACTGATCGATGGACTTCATCGTGGGGATATGGTAAACTGACCCGATTACTGGATGGGTCTGCCGCCGATGTGGTACAGTACCCACACGATAGCCCCCTGGTGGCCCTGTCCGGCTCCCGCATCTGCCGGGTCAATGCTTCGGCTCCTCAACGCTCAGATAGATGCATTCACCGGATGATCCGTTCACATAAAGACCCTGCGCACCCTTCCCGATCATGCATTCCGTTAACTAACGCACACCGTTCCGGGCTGATGCTTCCGTCATCATCGCAACAGGCATAAAAAGTCGAAAAAACGCCGTGATATTTTACGAGATTGCTCATAATCTGTCCTTTTTGAAATACCCGCATTCGGTATCAGCACCGGAATGCGGGTATCGCTGTTCATTCCTGAACGTTTTCTTCGGGTTTAATTTGCTCGAGGAATTTTTCAAGAATGCGCTCGCTGACCTTTGCCTTGGACTGGTATGCAGAGGCAAATTCGCCGTTCTGGATCAGGGTATCCCGGAAAATCCATACGGGATTGCCGATACAGTTGGAATAAACCACACCGACGTTGAATTCCAGACCATCGCGGATCAGGTCGAACATTTCGGCATCCTGCTCAGTTCTCATATACTGTCTCTGGAAAGTGCTTTCATAGTACTTCGGATATACCTCTTCCCGGCTCAGGCAGGACAGGTAATCGATGGCCGCACCGACTGCTTCTGTATTGCTGCAGGTGGAAGGCACGCAAACAATGTTGTATGCATCCTGTGAAGTGGTGATGTATTTTTCCTGCGCTTCATCGAATTTCGGAAGCGGAAGAACGCCGTATTCCGGCTCGAAGTCACGGAGATGCACCGCAAAATTCGCGCAGCCCATGACGGTCATGACCTTGTTTTCCAGGAAGGTCCAGCCGTCCATAGCGGGATTGGTACCGGAGGTATCGTGGTAGAGCTTGCGGAGCTTTTCATAAACCGTCACGCTGTGCTCGTTGTACATGGAAATCTCAGGGTTCCCTTCGGAATTCTTCGATGCCACCTTGATGCCGAGAGATGCAATCAGACCGTCGGCGGGAATTGAGCCTTCGTTGTAAACCGCAAAGCCGAAGATATCGCTGTAACCGTCTCGGGCACCGTTACCGTTGACGTCATGCCACGTTTCGGCGATCAGCTGCTGGAAATAGTCAATGGTCCACTTGCCGTCATATACCACCTGATACAAATCCACGCTGTCCAGATAGGTACCGATCAGATCCTTGTTGATGAAGGTCAGCTTCATGCGGTCGGTTGCCGTCATGGTCAGGTCGCCAACTACAAAGTACAGCTGATCGTAGATCGTCATTTCGCTCACAAAGCTCTGGTTGTACCAGCTGTTGTCCAGTGTTATATTCGGCATCTTATGCAGATCGTACAGCGCGTTTTCCAGTACCATCGAGACTCCGTAGTACGCATTTGCACCAACGATATCGTATGCACCGTCGGCTGAACGGACACTGTTGACCACGTTCTGATTGAATGCAATGTCATCCAGCGTTGTGGGGATATACTGGAGGTCAATATTCAGATCGGTTTCCACCTGCTCGTTCCGGTTATAGACGGCATCGTTGACTGCCTGACCGGTGATTTCATCCGCCCAGAAGTCGAACGAGTAGTTGGTATCCTGACGCCCGAAGATATTCACTGTGTATCCGTCAAAGCTCTTGCCTTCCCAGAGTCTGAGATCGGCTTCGGTTTCAGGCTCGGTTTCTTCCGTTATGGTTTCCTCTGCCGCAGTGTCAGCATTCGCCGGATCGGTTTCCCTGACATCATCCGTCGTACCGGAGCAGGAGGCAAAAGCCGATGAGAGCAGAAGTGCGGCAAGGAGGAATGCGAGTGATTTCTTCATGATGTTTCTCCTTCTTTATAAGTTTATGATATCCTCTCCGTGAGGATTATTTCAGTCCGACCAGCTTCCGGTTTTCCGCAAGAATACGATCCCGTTCCATGTTCCAGATCCGGGCAAACGCCTGATCGATCTTCGCTTTTACAAGATGGGGATTCTCCGCGCCGTAATCGTTGGAAATGCCGCCGTAATAACTCCATGCAAGGATGGTTCTCGCACCGGCATCGTATGCGGCTTCGGTTGCCTGTATGATTTCTTCTTCCCTGCCGCGTGGAGTTGAATATGCCTGAATCCAGATGTTGTGATCCTTGCCGAACCTATCCGCAACTTCGATATTCCGTTTCGTGCCGTTATATACGAACCCATAGGCATCCGGACTCTTTCTGAGCCAGTACGGGTCACTGCCGATATTGTCCAGCGTCGGAATGGAGCAGATGCTCTCAAGGGTACCGAGATGAATGCCGTGTTCCTCACCGAGCATGACGCAAACTGCGTTTTTCAGTCCTTTCGCTACCGCGTATCCGCAGAGATCGGTGAAGAAATCCGCCACGGTACTGAGACGGAATTCGGTCACATCATCATCCGCCGTCCCGGGCATCGGTCTGCTGTATTTTTCTTCAAATTTCTTCCGGCACAGAGGACATGCGCAGGAGTAGGTCCCGTCAGGGCGGATGGGCAGATGGGGTTCGTCCCAGAAAATGGTTTCCGCTCCCGTTCCCGCAACCGCATCGATCCACTCGTGCATGAAGGAACGGAAGGACGGCGCGTTCATGCAGACACGGGTCTGATCCATCTCGCCGTTCGAATAAATCTGATGGGCTTCCGGATGAAATGCCAGAAAGTGAGAAATCTCACCGGGAGGCCCGCCCAGTCCCCAGTTGTCCATCCAGACTTCAAGTCCCGCCGCCTTTGACATTCCGACGATCTGCTGCATCACACTGTAGTGACGCTCCCAGTCGTTGTGGGTCATCATGTGTACGACGGTATTCATGTGATTTGCAGCCATATCCCGCATATCGTGCTCCACATGATGAAGCATCCGGCATCCGTGATACGCCGCGCCCGTCCGCAGTTTCTTCATACTTTCTACACCTTTTCCCTTCCTGCATTTTACAGCAATTTATACATGAGCATACATAAAACAGCGCATGTACGCTGTGCAACATCCACTGAATTTTGTCTGATATTTTATGTTGTTTACCTATTTCAAATGCATGGCATTCTGTGGTATAATTAAATTATACAGGATAACATTTTAGTTCGCAATACCAAAAATCAATTCATAATACCGAATTTAAGCCATGATTCAATCCATTCAAAGACTCAGCTGCAACGAGCACGAAATCATCCATTCTCTGGAAGTCCGCAGTATTGTGCTGAGAGAAGACGCGGACGGCTGGTTCTTATATGAACGCCTTCTTGCCACGGATGAAATGATCTATCTGCGGAAAGGTGAGATCCGTCTTTCCGTCAACAATACCTTCTATACTGTCCGGAAGAACAGTTTTTTCTTCATTCCCAGGTACAGTCTGGTTTCCGGCATCCGGACATCGGACACTCTCTGTGAATGCATTACCGTCTCCTATACCGCCAGCTTTACACCCAGTCTCCAGCTCCGTGAAATTCCCGTCACCGAGGGTACCATGTTCGTGGAGGAGCTTATGAACCGCCTGTACGATTCCGGCCGGAACGGTTCTGTGGATGCCGGCGAGTGTGACAATCTGTTCATGACGCTGTATTACGAAATCGAGCGTCTGCGGATGCAGGATACCTCGGTCACACCGCTGATGAATGCGATTCTGGACTACATCAACGGGAATCTCAATACGCCGCTGAATGTAGAGGCCATCTGCGATCATGTCGGCTATACGCGGGATTATGTTTCCAAGCATTTTCTGCAGTATTACGGCACCAGCATCAAGAAATACATCAACCAGCGCAAGCTCGACACCGCAAAGCGTCTGCTGATATCATCAAGTCAGTCGTTCGACCAGATTGCCGCTGCTGTCGGATTTGAAAACGCTACGCAGTTTTATAAATTTTTCTGTTATCATGAAAACCTTTCGCCTGCCCAGTTCCGGAAGCTGAATGCCGCCGAAAACAATCTGCCGCTGAGAAAGGACAATCCCATGAAGCTGACAAGACTGTATCACATCGCCCCCTCACCGGATACCAAAAATCCTCGAAACAGCGAGGGTGCCTTCATCTCGCTCCGTGACGGGAGAATCGCATTCGTTTACAGCCGTTTTCTTTCCGAAGAAGCGGACGACGACGATTACTGCGAAATTGCCGTGATTACTTCATCGGACAATGGCGAAACATGGACGGAGCCGAGGATTCTTGCCTCTCCCGATCACGAAAAGCGCGAAATCAACTACATGAGCGTTTCCCTGATGCGGATGGCGAACGGCGATATCGGAGTGTTCTATCTGATCAAATCCATGCCCCGCGCCTCCTGCCTTGTTCTCCGCAGAAGCACGGATGAGCTGGAAACCCTCGGAGAAGCCGTTCGTGTTGCCTCACCGCATTACGCCGGATTCTATGTGGTCAACAACGACCGTGTCATCCGCACACAGAAGAGACGGATCATTGTTCCTGCTGCGCTTCATGCCGTTTCCCTCGGATTCACAGATGACGATCATTTCAGCACCCGTGGATACGCGGTATTCTTTGCATCGGACGATGACGGCTTTACCTGGCAGCAGCTCTGTGAACCGATCAGTCTTCCTGCCATGTCGAACACCGAAATCGGTCTGCAGGAACCCGGACTGGTCGAACTGCCCGGAGGTGTGCTGTACTCTTATTTCCGCACCGATCTGGGTCGTCAATACGAAAGCATCTCCATCGACGGCGGAAACAACTGGTATGCCCCTCAGCCCTCACAGTTTACATCCCCCAAATCCCCCATGCTCATCAAGCAGAACCCATATTCCGGCAAATACTACGCCGTCTGGAATCCCGCACCGCTGTATCCGACCCGCGAGATTACAGGAAAACGCTGGACGGGAGGACGCACGCCTTTCGTAATCGCGGAATCCGATGACGGTGTACATTTTTCCAGACCGGTACTGCTTGAAGACGATCCCGAAGCCGGATTCTGCTACCCTGCCATGCACTTCATAGACGAAAAAACCGCGCTTCTCGCATAC